>NZ_JBEXYL010000029.1:0-100940 GCF_040630895.1 Streptomyces sp. NPDC005728 | reverse complement strand
CGGTGGCCCGGCTGCACCGCAAGGTCCGCCGCCAGCGCCTGGACCACGCACACAAGACCGCGCTTGACCTCGTACGGGAACACGACTTCATCGCGTACGAAGACCTCAAGATCCGCAACATGAGCAAGGCCCCCGCACCGAAGCCGGACCCCCAACAGCCGGGCATCTTCCTGCCCAACGGCGCCGCCGCAAAGGCCGGACTCAACCGCTCGATCGCTGATGCCGGATGGGGGGTGTTCCTCGCAATCCTGGCCGCCAAGGCGGAAGGAGCCGGACGGCAAGTGATGGCGGTGGACCCCCGCAACACCTCCCGGCGGTGCCCCGCATGCGGACACACCGCCAAAAAGAACCGGCCCACCCAGGAGAAGTTCCACTGCCAGGCGTGCGGCCACAACGCCCACGCGGACACGGTCGGCGCCCTGAACGTTCTACGGGCCGGGCTGGTCCGTCGCGAAGCCATAGCGGCATAGCGAGAAGCCCCCTCATTCATGAGGGAGAGGAGTCACTACCTCGTAATCCCTGGCCAGCCTGTCGACCAGGTCGAGCATCGGCAGGTGGCTGTCGAGGAGGGCGTCGTCACCGAAGAGGTGGGCCACCTCGGCATAGGCGTGGTTGTCCGCCATGTTGCGGTCCCGAAGGAACTCAACAAGGTCGTCCATCATCTCACTTGGCTACTTGGCTACTTGGCTACTTGGCTACTTGGCTACTTGGCTACTTGGCTCATTGGTGTAGGTGGGTCAGGGTCCCGTCGTTCACGGGGTAGGGGTGTTCACGAGGCAGGAGTTGCTGTGCGGCGTCCAGGTCACCGTCCCGTACATGGGCGTGGATCGTGTGGGCGAGCGGTGTGATGTCGGTGATGGAGACAGTCCACTCGTCGGCGTAGGCATGTGCGGCTTCGCCGGCGAGCCCGAGCTGGAGCGATCGGTGGGGAAGCGGCTGAAGGTTCAGGTCGCGTTCGGGATCCCATTGCACCCGGGTCGGTGCCCGCTTCAATTGGCGCTTCCACGTGGCGAGGTCGGTGTGGAGCCCGTGCTCGTAGTGGGACAGGCAGGCGTGTTCCACTGCCCACTCGAAGCCTTCGCGGGAGATTTCGACGGCAAGGACGGTCTCCTGGCCTTCTTTGGTGCCCCACCCGCAGCGGTACATCATCCACAGGAACGACGGCTTGATCCATGTCATCCGGTCCCGCTTCCATACCGCCGGGAAACGGCCCTTCCGAGCGGCCGGCAGGCCAATCTCCGGCGCGTACGCCTGGTAGACGGTGATCGTGGCGTCCGTGTGCAGGGCTCGAATCTGGTATTTGGGTTCTGCCATGGGGACCAGGGTGGGCACATTGTTTCGTGCGCGCCATCGAATTACGGCACGAGTACGCGATGGTCTGTCCCGAGGTGGTGCGGGCGGGGTCTTTGCTGAGCGCTCTGCAGGCGGAAGTCGATCGTGCGGGCTACAGGACACGGTCGAGTTGACGTCCTCACCGGGTTGGCGTCGTGTGGCGGCGGACGTGGCGGTCGGCGATCGATCAGCGAATGTGCTGATGGCACGGCAGGAGCGCAGCATTTCTGTCGACTGTTGGGCTGGCGGCGTCCGCATGGCCACCGGCTGTACCGACGACCTGTCCGAGGTTGCCGGGGCTTTCCACTCCTGGCTGCGGGTACACCGGGTAGGTGAACTCGTGACGCAGTGGCCCTTCCTGCGGACCTGGGAGCTTGCCGAGGCCCAGAACGTGGCGAGGCTGTGCCGGTGCGATGGCGCCAACTGCGCGAGACCACCGTGCGTATGCAGGACAGCGCGCTGCACGAGCTGGTCGAGGCGGCCTTCGAACAGCCGCGGCTTCGGGTCCTGTCACCTGGCCGGAGCATGCAAGGGGTCACCTGCAGCCGCCGGGCCGCGCCGCCCATCTGCCGTGATCTGCCCGGGGTCATGCCGATCGGGGGCGACCGCTACCGCGTGCGGTTCGCCGACGGCCGGGTGCAGGAGGTGAACGGCGCGGTGGAAGCCGTCTCGGTGATCGCTGACGGCCTCCCGGACGATGCTGTGCCGTGGCCTTCAGGGGCGTGATGCGATCACGCGTTGACCTCGGTGTGGAGAACGAACAGGATGCCCTGCAGACACAGCCGGTCGGGCACGGGTCGAGGGCCAGGAGAGAGCTCGGGCCAGGCCGGCGGGCTCGGTTCGATCACCGCCCACAACTCGTCGCCCACGACCCACGGCTCGTCGCCCACGACCCACGGCTTGACGCTCGCGTCCTCACGAACAGCTCGATCGTCGTGCCGGTCACGGCTGACCTGCACCACTCCACAAGATCGTGTTACGAGCTCTTTGAGACAGGCCCCCTAGTCCTTTTCCCTTCGCCGGGTGTTCCGAATTGCCATCAGGAGTCCGACGGGGCCTTGTAGAGCCGTACCGTGGCGGCGATTTTCCGTATGGTCGCGTCCGGTACCTCATCGGACACGTTCTTCGCCCCGAAGAACGACCAGGAGACCAGAGCTCCTGCAGTGTTCTTGAAGGCGAAAGTCCATGCCTTGCCGTCCGTGGCGCACTTCTTCGACTTCTTCACACCCGCGGACCAGGCAATGCCCAGACTGCCCTTGAGACCGGAGGTCGTGGTGAACGCCTTGACGGTGCCGGTCTTGGCCTTCGCCTTGTCCGGCTGGGTGTACGCCCCGTAGATCCAGGTCTCAGGGTCGGAACCGGCGATCTCCTGAGTGCTTCGGTAACCGTTGTTGCCCCTCGTACCCACCTCGGCGAGGGGTGTGTCCTCCAGCGTGCCGTCCCGGTCGTCGTCCGAGGAACACCACTTCTTCTGCAGCATCGCGACATTGCGTATCGCGATGAGTGGTTTGTCGTCCGGGTCTCCGTCCTTGGAGACATAGCTGACCCAGTCGGCGGACTGGATCTCCCATTGGGGCGGGACATCGAACGCAATCCCCTGGGCCGGGTTCATCACGACCTTCCAACCCTTGATCGTGGCGGTTCGAGCGTCGGATTCTCGGGGGTTGGCGGAACTCTGCGACGGCGACGAGGTGTTGGTCGGCTCCGGGGCGGCCCCGTCGTGCTTGTGGCCGCCGAGCACCAAGAAGCCAGTGACGCCTGTCGCAAGGACGACGGCCGCCGCAGCGATGACGGCGACGATTCCGGTCCGGTTCCGGCCGCCACCCGTCGGCGGGGGCACGGGTGCACCGGCGGCCGGCTGCAGGGGCGTCTGCCAGGGGTGCGGCTGCTCGTAGGAGTTCGGCTGGAAAGGGCCGGAACCCGGCTGTAGGTACGGGTTGGGCCGGCTGGGGTGCTGGTACGGGTTCGACTGGTGTCCGACCGGGGGCTGCTGCGGGTTCTGGCCGCCCCCCGACGGCTGCTCTCCTGGCCACATGCGCGGTAACGATACGGCAGCTGCTTCCAGGGAGAGACCCCGGGTTTGGCACCCTGGGACCTGCCGGGCGGGAGACTCTGTCGAGGACAGGAACCCCCATACCGGATTGTGCCTCCGACGCTGCTGTCCCGTCTCGTTTGATCTTGCTTTCGCGGGCAGAGTAGATGCTGGCGGTGTCTGACTTCATCGTGTCTGCTGGGCTGAGGAAGGATGGCTGCGGCAGGTACGGGGCGCTGAGCGTGACCAGAACTGGGCCGGATCTGAGGCGGAGTCGATCCACCGCAACAGGTATCTGGTGGCCGAGCGTATCTATCTTCAGGAAGTCGACCCGTTGCCGATGATGGATGTTGTCATCGATAACTCGGTGTTTGCGCGTCCCCAGGTCGTGACACAGTAACGTCAGCGTGGTGCCGTCCGACTGGTCCCAGGAACCGTTGACGACCGTGCGTGCCGCAGTAGTCCTGGTGTCGGGCCGGCAGGTGGCTGTTGCGACTGGCGTGCTGACGGTTCTCGCAGGCGACACCTGGGCAGTTGCTGTTCTGGCGGCCGGAGGAGCCTTCGCTGGGGTCGTTGCGTTCGCCCTCCGTGATCGGGTGAACTGGCCGGGCTGTCAGGCTGGCGGCCCGGCATTGCTGGTCGGGTATTGCACTATCCGTTGACCGCCATCTGGAGACGTCCCACGCAGGCCGATGCGCCCACGCAGGCGCGCCCGCGGGTGCGTCACACGTGCGGGGTGTCCGGGGCGGCGGCTTCGAGATCGGCGATGCTGCCCGACATGATGGTGCGAATGTGCTGGGTGATGTGCTCCGTCGGCCAGTCCCACCAGGCCACCGTCAGCAGCCGGGCGACGTCCTGGGCGTCGTAGCGGGTGCGGATGAGACGGGCCGGGTTGCCGCCGACGATGCCGTAGGCGGGTACGTCGCTGGTGACCACGGCACCGGAGGCGATGATCGCGCCGTGTCCGATCCGTACGCCGGGCATGATCGTCGTGCCGTGGCCGAACCAGACGTCGTTGCCGACGATGGTGTCCCCCCGGTTGGGCAGGCCGGTGAGCAGGTCGAAGTGTTCGGACCAGGATCCGCCCATGGTGGGGAAGGGGAAGGTTGAGGGACCGTCCATCCGGTGGTTTGCGCCGTTCATGATGAACCGCACTCCCGTGGCCAGCGCGCAGAACTTGCCGATGATCAGCTTCTCCGGCCCGTAGTGGTAGAGCACGTTGCGTGTCTCGAACGCCGTCGGGTCGTCCGGGTCGTCGTAGTAGGAGTACTCCCCGACCTCGATCAGTGGGGACTTCACCAGCGGCTTGAGCAGCACCACCCGGGGTTGCTCGGGCATCGGATGCAGGATTGTCGGGTCGGCAGGCACAGGCATGGGGGAGCGGTTCCTTGTGGGTAGCGGGTCGGTGTCTGTTCCATGGTCGCGGCACCGCGCCTTCCCAGGACACCCATTTACCTCCTGCGCGAAGGTGGCCTACTGCCTGTGGGCGCAGTCCGGGTCCCGAAGCGGGCGCAGCGCTCCGGGAAGATCCGGAATTGGAACGAGCACTGATCGGGGCGGGCGCGGTGGTCGCGCTCGTGCACCGTCGCGCTGCCCCGGCCCCAGCCGAGCCCGAGAGGGAAATGTGAACGGACACCCGCACAGCGTTAGTTCGCGTGCATGCCCACACAACATCGAGGCGTTGACCTCTCTCCCTGACGAAGGGCCAGGACCGTCTTCAAAGAGCCTCAACAGGGCTCGGTCACCGCGTACGGGTCGCTGTCCAGGGCCTCGATCAGGTCGAGCAGGGCCAGCTGTCCCTCAATGGGCATCGCAGCCGAACCCGTCCAGTGTCTGCTGACGTAGCCCGCACGAACCTATGCGGTGTTGACCGTCGGAAACCGTTCGATTGCAAGGAATTCACGTTCAACGGACCGTGGCTGGTGCCGGACGTCATCGGACACGGCCTGTAGTCCACGTCTGGGGCGGCAGCCCGCCCCAGCGGGCGGCTCACAGACGCCCGACGACCTGTCACTTGTACTGGGCGAGCCCGCGACGCAGGGGGCTCTGCACGCGAGTAGCGACGACGTTGCGATGTGGATGGGGAGTCGCACGCTCGCACCGATACCCGATGTACGCGACTTCGGGAGCCACCCCACTTCGGTCGGCGGCATGGGGCGGTCTCGGCGTGCGGCCCGCCTACTGGTAGCAGGGATTCCCGCACAGCACGGTGACCGTGCCGCTCTCGCCGGCCGCCGTGGACGGAGTGTCGTGGGTGGTGGCTGCGGGGGGCTTGCTGGTTTCCCAGGGCATGGGGGCTGCCATGGCCTGCGGGGCGAGGGTGGTGAAGGCTGCGGCGGCCATGAACACGCCGGCAGCCGCGCGCTTGCGCAGATCCATCTGAACTCCTTAGTCGGTCGGTGGCGTTCGACTGATGACCTGAGCGCCTCAGGCAAGGCGCCCACGCCGGCTGCCAGTCTCAGCACGCGGGCCGCCTACAGGCCGGGGCCTCCAGCGCAGTTCGACGCGTCTTCATACGATCACCGCGACTGGCGGACCCTGTTCCGCACAGGTCCGGCAACGGCCGGGCGGCGAGTTGGGCTTGGGTGTCCCAGGCGGTGCGGTGGGCGCTGACGCGGAGGATGCCCCAGGATCACGCCGAGTTCGACCACGAGGTGGGTGAGGCGATCTCGAAGGCCATCGCGGAGGTGAAGTTCGCGCCCTTGCGGAACAGCGAGCGGGTCGGCGTGACCGTTGCGTACGAGCAGGGACGAGGACGCGGCTCCCAGCCCTGCGGCAATGACAAGGGTGCGAGGCCGGTCGTCACCGAAGAGAGAGGCGACCGTGGACTTGCGGACCACGGCCTGGACTACGGCGGACAGGGCGAAGCCCAGGATCAGGGCCCAGGTGATCTCCTTGGTCATGGACCGGGCGATCGGCAGTGCGTGCAGTACGGCGTGCATCGGTGGAGCCTTCCTGCCGAGGCGCGGCATACCCCGAGGGACGTTGTTGGGGTGCGGGTTCGTCGGGTCGGGGGCGGGGCCCCGCCGGGCTCAGCCGACGCGCAGGGTCAGGGCGGCGGTGTGGAGCGTGCCGCCGGTCTTGAACTGCAGGAACAGCCGCCAGTTGCCCGAGGTGGGCAGCTCGGTGTGGAAGGCCAGGTCGGGGCCGCCGTTGCTGCCGGTGACCTTGGTGGTGGGGTGGAGGTGGGCGAACGCGCTGTCGCCCTCGTGGAAGGCGGTCAGGTGGGCGTAGGTGTCCAGGTAGGGCTGAAGGTCGGTGACGGGCTTGCCGTCCTTGGACACCGTGACCGTCAGCGGATGGGCCATGCCGGCCATGGGTTCGCCCTCGACGGTGACGGTGTACCCGTCCACTTCGGCGGTGGTGGCCGGGGCGGGCAGCGGGGTCTTGTCCTCGGTGCCGCGGACGGTGACGGTGCGGCTGAGCACGAAGTCCTTGCCCTTCCCAGTGCCGGCATCGGGGGTGAAGGAGGCGAACATGCGCCACGTACCGGGGGCGAGAGAGGCGAGGTCCGCGGTCCAGATGTCGTCGGCGGCCATGGTGGGGTGGAGGTGCTGGAAGCCGGTCAGGTCGGAGCGGATGGCGTAGAAGTGCATCCGCTTGGTCTGGTCGAGCGCGAAAGCGGCCACCTGCTTACCGTCCGGGCCGGTGATCGTGAACCGGTACGCGGCCTGCTTGCCGGGCGGCAGCGACCCGTCCGAGGAGGTGAGGCGGTAGCCGTCCCTGGTGTCGGACAGGCCATTGCCGACGGCCATGTGGTCCATGCCGGGCATGCCACCCATCGACGGCGACGCGCTGGGCGAGGAGGCCGCAGAGGACTTGGCGCCGTGGTCCATGCCGGGCATGGATGAGGAGTCGCTGGAGGAGCCGCAGGCGGCCAGCGTCAGCGCGAGCGCGGTTGCCGCGCCCGCCACCGCGAGGGCGCGGCGGCGGACGGTGAAACGGGAGGAGGTGGACAATGTGAGGACTTTCCGGGTGGGCGCACCACACCGGTGGCGCGCGGAAGGGCAGGGCACTGGGCCGGTCCCGGCCGGTGGCCGGGTCGGCGGTGCCTGTCACGTCCGTGCGATGCACACCTGGAGCAGGAGTTCACTTCCGCCGGCCGGGGGCCCGCGCCGCCGCGTCCGGCCGGTGGCCGCCCGCAGTGGCGCCAGCGCCCACGCAGCCAGCATCGCGACGGCGACCACGGCGACGAGGCCGGCTGAGGGCAGCGGGATCCGCTCCTGTGCGGGGGTCGAGACGCACAGCGTCCCGTGTGTTCCTGACGTGCCGGCGGCCTGGACGGCGGTCTGTGCATGCTGCGTGGCCGCCGGACCCCCGGCGGTGATCATCGCCGCAGCGTCGTGGCCGGCGGGCATCGGCGCGGTCTGGGCCGCCGCCTCATGGCAGCCGGAGGCGGCCGTGGCCGGCGCGCCGTGCATGAGGGACAGGCCGAGCAGCACCGCGCACACCGCCAGCAGTCGGGCGATACCCCGCCTGCCTGCCTGTTCGCTGCCCACTGCCGTTCGCCCTTCTCGTCACTCACGCGCTGCTGTGCCCTCCGACGATACCCCCTCCGGGTACGGCCGCGATTGCTGTGCATTCCTGGGGCCGGTACTGGGGTGCGGCGGCTCATGCCGCGTGGTGGGCGAGAGCGGCGTGCGGGGCGCCGTGCTCGGGGGTCGGTGTGGACGGTGGCTGCGGTCAGCCGGGGCACGGCGTGGATGAGAGCGTGCTCGGCGGCGACCGCGAGCTCGTGGGCCTGCACCAAGGTGAGCTGCGGGTCGACGACGATGTCGGCCTCGGCGCGCAGCGCGTGGCCGATCCACCGCATGCGGACCTGCCTGATGCCCCGGACGCCGCCGACGCCGCGCAGCGTGCTCTCGGCGGTGTCGATGAGGCCCGGGGTGACGGAGTCCATCAGGCGGATCTACGCCGCTGCGGCGTTGTCCTGCTCCAGTGCCGTGCGCAGCCAGTCGTCCGCGGAGCCCGGGGTCGGTTCCGGCCTGCCGCCCGGCGGGGTGAGCACCACGGCCGTCAGCTCCCAGTACAGGTCCAGACGCGGCTCGGCCGCGAGCTGTGCGGCCAGCATGCGGCGGAACTCTCGGCTGTCGCGGCTGCCGTATGCGCTCGCGTACGCCGCCACGTAGGCGTCCAGCGCCTCACCCGGGTACGGATCCCGTGCCCGCCGCAGCTGCGGGACCGCGAGCTCGTACGCCTCGGCGAGACCTGGGTAGAGCGTGGCCGCTCCACGAGCCCCGGCCACCCGGTGTACCTCCGGCTGGGGCTGCCGGCCGCCCGGGCAGGGAGCCGTCGTCATTGCATGCAGCCGGGCGAAGGCGAGCACCTGCGCCGGCTCCGGCTCGTCGGGCGGCTGTGGAACGGCCACCTCCAGAAACGCCGACGTCGCCCGGGTCGGCATCCGCGGCGGCAGCCAGGCACGCCAGAACCGGGCCAGAGGCGCCGTGCTCGGCGGGATGTTCACTGCGCCGATCAGTCGCAGCCGGTCCGCCTGCTCCGCGGGCGGGCACTCCTGCACCAGCCGCAGCGCCGCCTCCCGCCAGCGCAACGCCTTCAGCTCACTGCCCAGCTCGCGCAGGCGACCTGCGACGGCGTCCTCCAGCACACGGCCCGCTGCGCCCTCGTTCTCAAGGACCCGGCGCACCTCGGGCAGTGGCAGGTCGAGGGTCCGCAGGGAGCGGATCAGGTGCAGCCGCTCCAGCGCCTCAGGGCCGTAGCGGCGGTGCCCGCCGCCGCTACGGGAGGCCTCAGGCAGCAGACCGCTGTCGGAGTAGAAGCGGACGGTTTTCACGGTGGCACCCGCGCGCTCGGCGAGCTCACCGATGCTCCAGGCGACCTCGTACGACGACAGTTGAACCTCCCTCTGGGGGAGTTCCTACGGTACCGGTGCATGCGGCCCGGGCCTACGTCCGGGTCCGCGGGCCTGGGCGTACGCGACCGGCGTGACGTCTTGTGTCGGACCCGAGGAGACAGTCATGACCGTGTTCATCATGGTGGCGGGCGTGTTCACCGGCGCCGATGTGTGGCAGGAGACAGCCGCGCGACTGGCCGCGGCGGGCAGCGAGGTGCATGCGGTCCCGCTCACCGGAGTCGATGCGGACCGCCCCGCCGCGTCGGCCCGCGTCGGTCTGGAGACGCACATCGAGGACGTGATCGGGGTGATCGACGCAGTGGGCGCGGCCTCCGGCCGGGAGATCGTGCTCGTCGGCCACGACTACGGCATCCATCCGGTGCTCGGCGCCGCCGACCGGCGGCCCCAGCACGTCGCCCGCATCGTGTACCTGGACTGCGGAATGCCGCAGAACGGCGTCCCGGCCCTGGCCGCCGTACCGGACCAGGCCTTGCGCGCACAGCTGGCAGACCGGGCCCAACGCAACGAACATGACGGCGAGTTGGCGCCGCCGTCCCGTGACGAGTGGCAACGGTGGGGCAGTACCGCCGGCATCTCCGACGCGGCACTGGAGCGGCTCACCGCCCTTGCCGCGCCGCAGCCGCTGGGCACTCTGCTCCAGCCGCTGCAGCTGACCGGAGCGGTTGCCGCGGTGCCCACCACCGGAGTGCTGTGCACCCGTAACGGCGTCAGCGTCGATCTGGTGCAACGGCTCGTCGATCTCGGTGACCCCGCGATGGCGGCCCTGACCGACCCCCAGGTCACATTCTTCGAACTGCCCACTGGCCACTGGCCGATGCTGTCGTGCCCCTCCGAACTGGCGGACGTCCTGCTGCAGGCTGCGGCCGGCGAGGGGCGCCGCCTGCGACCGGTCGGCGCCGCTGAGCCGCCCGCCCACCTGCGCCCGTTCCCGCTGGAGGTACCCGAACTGCCCCGGGACCGCAGGGGACATGTCGACCTGTACGTCCCCGACGCCGAGGGCCCGCGACCGGCTGTGGTCTTCGTGCACGGCGGCCCGGTGCCCGCCGGAGCCCGGCCGACCCCGCGCGACTGGCCGACCCTGGTGGGGTACGCCCGCCTGGCGGCCGCCGAGGGCATGGTCGGCGTGACCCTCGACCACCGGCTGCACGATGTCGGCGACTTCGCACGCGCCGCCGCGGACGTCGCAGCAGCCATGGAACTGGTGCGGGCCGATCCCCGGGTGGACGCCGACCGGATCGCCCTGTGGTTCTTCTCCGGCGGCGGCCTGCTCACTGCGGACTGGCTGACGCAACCCCCCGCCTGGCTGCGCTGCCTGGCCGCCTCCTACCCGATCCTGTCGCCACTGCCCAACTGGGGGCTGAACGACAGCCGGTTCCGCCCGGTCCGGGCTGTCGCGCACGCGGGCGCCCTGCCCATCGTCCTTCTCCGTGCGGGGCGAGAGACTCCCGAGATCGCCGCCACCGTCGAGGCGTTCGTGACCGCAGCCAAGGACTGCGGGGCGCACCTGGAACTGGTCGACGTCCCGAACGGCCACCACGGCTTCGAGACCCTCGATGCCCCCGAGGAGACTCGCTCGGCCCTGCGCCACGCGATGCGTTCGGTGGTGACCCGTCTGACCGGCTGACGCCGGGCTGCGCGCCGTCTCCCGCACCGCCGGCGGAAGCTGCGGGGGAGGAATAGTCGAGACCTGTGGACCGTGGTGCCTCACGAATGCCACGGACCCCGGAGTTCCAGTCTGTGCGGGTGTCATCCCTCGACGTCAGGAAGGCGCGGCCTCCGGGGGATGACGCCCCGCCCGACTCACCAGGTCTTGCCGGCCTGCTCCCGGACGGTGCGGTTGATCCGGTTGAAGAAGTTGGTCATCGCGATCTCCAGGATGATCGAGCCCAGCTGCTCCTCGCTGAAGTGGTCGGCGGCGGCGTCCCAGACCTCGTCGGTCACGCCCGGTGCGCCGTCCTGGAGCCGGGTGGCGGCCTCGGTCAGGGAGAGGGCAGCCCGCTCCTCATCGGTGTAGAAGGGCGTCTCGCGCCACGCGACCACGTTGTGCAGCCGCTCCTCTGTCTCACCGGCCTTCTTCGCCGACTGGATCGTGGCGAAGACGCAGGGGCTGCAACCGTTGATCTGGCTGGTGCGCAAGTGGACCAGCGACAACAGGTGCTTGTCCACGCCCCCGGCATGAATCGCCTTGTAGAGGTGCTGGATCGCTGTGATCACGTCGGGGTTCGCCGGGCCGTTCATGCGTGCTTCCATCGGGCTGCTCCTTCATCGGTTACCTGAGCCCCTGCGGGCGCGTCATCCTCATGACGGAGCAGAGCCGAGGAAGGTAACAACATGTCCGACACCAGCCCGGCGGACCCGGTGGCCGAGGCGTTCGAGGCCCAGCGCGACCGGCTGCGCGCGGTCGCCTACCGCATGCTCGGATCGCACGCCGATGCCGAGGACGTGGTCCAGGAGTCCTGGCTGCGCCTCTCCCGCCAGGACGCGGCGACCATCCACAACCTCGCCGGCTGGCTGACCACGGTGGTCGGCCGGATCAGCCTCGATGTCCTGCGATCGCGCCAGGCCCGCCCGGAGGCGTCCTACGACGACCGCCTGTCCGAACGCGTGGTGACGCTCGACGACAGTCCTGTTCCCGAGGACGACGCAGTGCTCGCCGACTCGGTCGGGCTCGCGCTCCTCGTCGTCCTGGAGTCGCTCGGGCCGAGCGAGCGGCTGGCGTTCGTGCTGCACGACCTGTTCGCGGTGCCGTTCGACGAGATCGGCCAGATCCTCGGCAAGTCCACCGCTGCCACCAAGATGCTCGCCAGCCGCGCCCGCAGGAAGGTGCAGGCGATTGAGCGGCCGACCGGGGTCGGACGGGAGCAGCGACAGGTGGTCCAGGCCTTCCTGGCGGCGGCTCGCCGCGGCGACTTCGAGGAGTTGCTGCGGGTACTCGACCCCGAGGTGAAACTGACCGTCGACACCCCGTCCGGCGTAGTCATCGCCCTCGGCGCCACCAAGGTCGCAGCCGGCGCGCAACTGTCCGCCAGCGCAGCCGCACAGGGGCGGGCGGTGCTCGTCAACGGCCTCCCAGGGATCATTTCCTGGCGCGAGGACGGCACCCCGCTCTCGGTCCTCGCGTTCACCGTCGTCGACGGCCGGATCACCGACATCACGGTCGTGATCGACCCGGCCAAGCTCGCGCTGATGGACCTGCCGGATCCGACGTGAGTCCCTGCCGGGGCAGGTCGCCGACAAGCGGCCACAGTCTGTGGATCATTGACCTGTTTCAGGCTGCGGGGGCTTCGGGGCGTTCGATGATCTGGCCGCGTTCGCAGCGGGTCCCGGCGGGGACGAGGGCCACGAGGTGGAGTGCGGACACGGCTCGCCAGCGGGCCTGGGCGGACTCGACGAGGTTGAACACCATCGCCAGGGCGGCGGCTCGGGACCCGGCACCCTTGGTGACCTCCGTCAGCCTGACCGTCGCGAAGGTCGACTCATCACCTGATCAGGTGGTCGTCGCTCAGTCGCTCTCCTCGACCAAACCGATGGCCTCCGGGAAACCGGAAGCGAACGCCTTGTGCGCGGAGTCGTTCTCCTCGCAGGCGGCCTCCCGGAAGAGGTGGATCAGCTCCTGCCGGTCCTCGTCAGGCGCCTGGTCCAGCCGCCTCACAGGGCTCCCGTCCACGCCTCGGTGATCTTGACGGCTGCCATCCTCGCCTCCTCGGCCGTCGTGCGGCGCAGCGCGCCGCCCGAGGAGCGGCCCGGGGCATGCGCCGCTCCGCCCCGGCACTGCGGGGCGGAGCGGGCACCGGTGCGTAGGTCTGGGTGGGCGCTTACTCCTCGATCGCCTGGTAGAGGGTGGTCCAGAAGTCGTGCATCAGGTGGACCGAGTTGGGGACGGAGGTGCCTACCTGGGTGAGGAGGATGCCGACGACGTTGTTGACGGGGTCGGCGTACGTGGAGGTGCCGGCGCCGCCGTCCCAGCCGAACTGGCCGACGGGCGCGTAGTCGCCGCGGTAGGTCCGTACCGCCATCCCGAAGCCCCAGCCTCCGTGCTGCCCCTGGCCGAAGGAGATGTGGACGTTGTTGGTGGCCAGCTCGGTGCGGGCGGCGTTCTGCGTGGGGGCGAGGCGGTTGGTGGTCATCAGCTCCACCGCCTGCCTGGACAGGATCCGCTCGCCGCGGTGCTTGCCGCCGTTCAGCAGCATCTTGAAGTAGGCGTGGTAGTCGTCCGCGGTGGAGACCAGACCGCCCCCGCCGCCCTGGAACGCCGGAGGAATGTTCCACCGGCCGCCCTTGGACTCGTCCCACACCTGGAACTCGCCGGACGCCGGGTCGGGCGCGTAGAGGACCGGCATGCGGTCGACCTTCTCGTCCGGGACGTGGAAGCCGGTGTCCTTCATCCCCAGCGGGCCGAAGACGCGCTCGCGCAGCGCCTCGTCGAAGGTCTTGCCGGTCACGCGGGAGACCAGGACGCCGGCCAGGTCGCTGGCGATGTGGTACTGCCAGTGGTCGCCGGGCTGGTGCATCAGCGGCAGCGCGCCCAGGCGGCGCAGCCACTCGTCCTGGTCGGGCATCGGAGTGGGCAAGTTGGGTGTCAGCCCCTGCGCGAAGACCTCGTTCATGATCGGCGTACCGATCGAGGTCATGTCCATTCCGAGGCCGAAGGTGGAGGTCAGCACGTCCCGGACGGTGACCGGACGGCGGGCTGGGACCGTCTCGTCGATCGGGCCGTCGAACGCCTTCAGCACCTGACGGTCGGCCAGCTCCGGCAGCCAATGGTCCACCGGGTCGTCCAGCCGCAGCCGGCACTCGTCCAGGAGCACCATCGCCGCCGATATCGAGAGCGGCTTGGAGGCGGAGGCCATCCGGAAGATGGTGTCCCGGCGCATCGGGGCGCCGCCGTCGTCCTGCATCGTGCCGAGCGTCTCGACGTGCGTCTCGTCGTCTTTGCTGAACAGCGCGACGACGCCGGGGATCTTGCCGGACTCCACGTGCCGGGCCAGCACGTCGCGGATCTTGCGCTGCCCTGATGCGGTGAAGTGGGACATGGTGGGGTGCTCCCTGGTCGGGTGGAAGTGTCGGGGGGAGAGGAGAAGGCGATGGATCAGGGGGTCAGAGGCTGCGGGCGACGATGTCACCGGTGCTGCTGGTGGCGCTGATGTCCAGTACGGGGAAGCCGTCGTTCTTCAGGGCGTTGCTGACGCGGCCGTGGCGGGGGTCGGCGTCCAGAGTGGCGGAGATGCCGGGGGCGGCGGCGATCGAGATGTCGCCGTGCTGAGTACGGAGCACCACCGTGCCGCGCACCGCCTCGCCGATGGTGATGCCGCCCCGCGCGGTGGAGATCTCCGCGGGGCCGCGTAGTCGGCCGACGTGGATGTCGCCGTCGACGGCGGTGAGGCGCAGGCCCTCCACGTCGGCGATCTCGATGCGGCGGTGGGCGCCATGGGCGGTGACGTCGCCGAGCCGGCCCTCGGTGCGCACCTCGGCGGCGGCGGAGGTGGCCTCGACGCGGGAGCCGGTGGGCAGGTGAACCGTCACCTCCACGGATCCAAGGTTGCTCAGCACCTGGTTCTTCGCCTTCGGCGCGACGACGCGCAGCACGCCGTCGCCGTACTCGACCGCGGTCTGCTCCGCGGCCTTCACATCGCGTCCCTCGGCGGCGTCCGCGGGACGCACCTGGACGGTGGTCTCGGCGCGGTCGGCGGCGAGGAGGCTGATGCGGCCGGCGGGTATCTCCAGAACAGCGGCGATCGGGTCGGGGGTCTCGAACTTCTGCATCGGGACGTTCTCCTTGGGGAGCGGTCAGGTGGCGGAGCAGTCGGAATGGGGAGTGGTCAGTTGGCGGGCAGGTCGAGTTGGTATTCGTGGGTGCTGCGGTGGAAGCGGAAGCCCAGCCGGCGGTTCACGGCGAGCATGTGGGTGTTGTCCTGTGCGTTGTCGGTCTCGATCTCCACGATTGCGGGGTGGTCGGCACGGAGCCTGCGCACCATCTCGGCTTTGACCCACAGCCCGAGCCCGTGGCCGCGGTGGGCGGGCACCACGACGGTGTCGTACTGCAGGGCCCGGCGGGTCTCCCCGGCCCGGATGACGATCTCGGTGTATCCGGCCATCTCCCCCTTGATGAGCGCGGCGGTCGTCAGCAGCAGGTCGCCGCGGTCGGCCAGCACTTCGGCCATGGCGCGGACCCGGTCGGCGGTCCAGGTCTGGCTGCCGTAGTCCATGTCGCCGGTGGGCATGTCGTTCATCGCGTTCTTGGCCGCGGCGAACGGCTCGGCCAGCTCGTCGGGAACCGTGCCGGTCCAGCTGGCCAGCTCGTAGCCGGGGTGCTCGGCGTCGGCCTCGGCGTCGTCGGCGTGCGCGACGTCGAGAAGCAGGTGGTCAAGTGCCAGTACGCGCCGGAAGCCGCGCCCGGCGCAGAAGGCGCCACTCGGTCCGTCGCCGGGTGCGGCGGCCACCAGGCTGCGACGCTGCTCGGCCTGTGCTGCCTTCACGGCTGTGGCCAGCAGGTGCGAGCCCACTCCTGAGCGCCGCCGGTCCGGGGCGACGTGCAGCTCCACCTCTGCCAGGTGGCTTTGACCGGGCGAGGTGAACAGCCGCAGCCCGGCCACACCGACCACCGCACCGTCGGCCGTGGTGGCCAGCCACAGCAGTCGGCGGTTGTCCCGCCCGGTGACGGTGAGTTGGGCGTGGACCTGTTCGAACGTGGGCCGGGGCTCCTCGGGCAGATCGCAGGCGAGCGAGGCTGCCACGACCGCATGCCAGGCGGTGGCGTCTTCGGTCGAGACCTGGGTGAGGGGGACGGCGCTGATCATGTGTGACTCCTCGGTGGGGATGGCTCATATTTCTTTGGGGGCGGGCTGGTGGATCCGGTTCAGGCGATCCGGCCCTGACCGTGTCATCGCGTACGTCAGGTCATCGCGTTCTCTCAGTCGGTGTGGCGCACGAGCGGCCAGTCGATGTCGATGCGCGCCGCTGTGGCCAGGTAGTTGGTGAACACGCTGAGCGCCACGTGGGCGATGACTTCGACGACGTGCCCGTCGGAGAGGCCGGCGTGCCGGGCTGTGGCCAGCCGCGCGTCGGAAACGACTCCGTGGTCCCGGACCACCACGGCGGCCAGGTCCAGGACAGCGGCGGCCCAGGGGTCGTCGGCCTCGCCCCGCCGTGCGCGGGTGGCCTCGGCCGTGGTCAGCCCGGCCACTTTGGTCCCGCGGAACGCATGCACGGACAGGCAGTAGTCGGATCGGTTCTCCTGCGCCACCAGCAACGCGATGCGCTCGCGCACACCCGCCGACAAGGTCCCCTCCGCGCTCAGGGCGGTGACGACGTCCACGTATCCCTTCAGTACGGCCGGGTTGTTGGCCATCACCTTGGCCAGGTTGGGGATGACCCCCAGGGCCTGGTGCGTGGCGGTGAACAGGGTCGCGGTTTCACCGGTCACCTGCTCCGGATCGACGGTGTGGAGTGCTGGCATGCCGGTAACCCTGCCGGTGGATCTTGATACATTCCCGATGCTTCTTCGATGCACGCGCTGGTGACCCCCGGAGTGACGGTATGCGGTTCACGATCCTCGGCCCGGTGGAGGCCCTGGCTCCCGGTCCGGACTCACCCGGGCTGGCACCCCGTCATCGCGCGGTACTCGCCTACCTGTTGCTGCATGCCGGGGTCGCGATCAGTACCGACCGCCTGATCGACGCCATGTGGGGGCCGCTGCCGCCGGACTCTGCCCGGGCGCAGATCCAAACCACGATCGCCGCGATCCGACGGATGCTGCGCGCTTCAGGAGCCGACCGGATGCTGGCCACTCGGCCGGCCGGGTACGTGATCACTCCCGAGCCGGGACAACTCGACCTGCACGAGTTCACCAACCTGATCGCCAAGGCACCGGCCACCTCTGAGGACCCGCGGGACACCGCGGACCAGATACGTACCGCGTTGGCGCTGTGGCGGGGAGAGCCGCTCGCCGACATCACCGCCCATTACGTCCAGGGCGCCCGAGCACGCCTGAACGGGCAGCGGCTGACCGCCGTCGAGCGCCTGGCCGACCTGGAACTGTCCCTGGGCCGTCACGACGACCTCATCGACGAACTGACCGTCCACGCGGCGGCCAACCCCTTGCGGGAGCGGCTGTGCTGCCAGCTGATGCTCGCCCTGCACCGCGCAGGACGCCAACCTGACGCGCTGCACGTGGCCAGAGAATTCCGGGCGGCCCTGGCCGAGGAGCAGGGACTGGACCCCGGCCACGCGTTCAGTAAGCTCGAACAGGACATCCTGCGGGACGAACCCGATCTTCGGGCGTCGGCCACTGCGCCGGCGAAGCCGCAGGGGATCAACTTCCTGCCGTACGACGTCCCGGACTTCACCGGACGCGAAGGCGAGCTCGACGGGCTGACCCGCCAGTTGGCGAGCAACAGCGGAGGAGTCGTGACGATTTCGGCGATCGACGGGATGGCCGGGGTCGGCAAGACGACGCTCGCGGTCCATATGGGGCACCGCCTCGCAGACCAGTTCCCCGACGGGCAGCTCTTCGTGGACCTGCAGGCCCACACCGTCGGTCAGGCGCCGCTCGACGCCGGTGCCGCGCTCGAGGTCCTCCTTGGCCAACTCGGCGTGCCCGCACAGCACATCCCGGCGTCGGTCGCCGATCGCGCCGCGCTGTGGCGGTCCGAACTCTCCGGTCGCCGGGTGCTGGCCGTGCTGGACAACGCCCTCGGCACCGACCAGATACGCCCGTTGCTGCCGGGTGCCTCCCGCGCCCTCATCCTGATCACGAGCCGCCGGCGGCTGATCGACCTGGACGGGGCACACGCCCTGTCCGTGGACGTGCTGCCCGCCGCGGACGCCGTGGAGTTGTTCACGGCGATCGTGGGCGAACGGGCGGCCGCCGAACCCCTGGCCGTCCTCGACGTCCTGCAATTGTGTGGTTTCCTGCCGCTGGCCGTCCGTATCGCCGCCGCCCGCCTGCACCATCGCCCCCGCTGGACCGTCGCCTACCTGGCCGACCGGCTCCGCGACCAGCGCCGCAGACTGGCCGAGCTGGCCACCTCGGAGAGGGGGGTGGCGGCAGCGTTCACGCTGTCCTACGAGCAGTTGACGCCCGATCAGCAACGCATGTTCCGGCTTCTGGGGCTCCAGCCGGGCCGTGACATCAGCCCGGAGGCGGCCGCCGCGCTGGCGGGCCTCCCGCCCGAGCAGGCCGAGATGCTCCTGGAAGACCTCCTGGACGCCCACGTCCTGATCCAGCACCAGCCCGGCCGCTACACCTTCCACGACCTGCTGCGCGAACACGCCCTGGCCACCGCGGCAACCCAGGAACCCCTCAACGCCCAGCACGAGGCCCTCGGCCGACTCCTCCACCACTATCTCCACACCGCGAGCACGGCCATCGACCACCTCTACCCCGAGGGCAAGAACCGCAGACCACGCATCCCCGCACCGGACACCCCGGCCCCGCCCCCGCGGAACGAGGCCGAGGCGATCACCTGGCTGGACAGCGAACGCGTGAACCTCATGGCGGTCGGCCGGCACGCCGCCGACCACGACTGGCGCCCGCACACCAGCCAACTGGCCGCCACCCTGCATCGCTACCTGCTGGGCCACGCCCACCAAGCCGACGCACTGGTCCTCCACGGCCTGGCACTCCAAGCCAGCCGCCGAAGCGGCGACACGGCCGCCGAAGCACGCACACTCCTCGACCTCGGCGAGGTCCATTTCTGGTGGCACGGCGCGTACGAGCAAGCGGCCGAGCACTACCGGCACGCCCTGAACCTCGCGCGCGCGAGCGGCGACCAAGGCGCCGCGGCCCGCGCACTGCAGAACCTCGGCACCCTCTCCATTCGGCGGCGAGACTACGACCGAGCCCACGACCACTGCGCGCAGTCCCTGGCACTCTTCCGCGAACTCGGCGACCGCGGCGGCGAAGCCCGGTGCCTGACCGACCTCGGCATCGTCCACGAGCGCCAAGGACGATACGAGGACGCCCACGACCACCACCGCCAAGCCCTGCACGTGTACCGCGAAACCGGGTCCCGCATCGGCGAGACCATCGTCCTGAACAACATCGGACTGCTCTACCAACGGCAGGGCCACTACGACCAGGCCCGGCACCATCATCACGACGCCCTGGAGCTGAGCCGCCGCTACGACTTCCCCGGCGACGAGGCCGAGTCTCTCAACGCCCTGGCGGAAGCCGCCCGTTCCATGGGCGACCTCGCCCGGGCCGCGGCCGAACACGACACCGCGCTGACCCTGGCCGGCGAGTTCAGTTACCGCCCCGAACAGGCCCGCGCCCACGACGGCCTGGCGCACGTCCACCGTGACCTCGGCCGAATCGACCTCGCCCACGACCACGCCCGACAGGCCCTTGAGCTGTACACCGCGCTCGCCGTCCCCGAGGCCGAAGAGATCCGCACCTTCATCACCGAGCTGGCGCCGACCGCGGACGGGCCCGAACCGCCGGAGACGTCCACCGCCCACCAGCCAACACCCGGACCGGCCGTTCCGGGTCCGTGAACAGCACGGACTGCCGGGCATGCCCACCGACGCCCCGGTCACGCACATCGCCTGAAGTTGCTTCGGGCGCTCGTGATGCGTTTGCGCGAGGCCGACCGAGACCAACATCGATCGCAGCCGCTCGGTCCGCGATTTTCGGGCGACCACAGTGCCCATCACGCGGGATCAACAGTGACGCTGCGTAGACGACCACAAGAAGTGGACCAGAGCCCGAGATTCGACAGCGGTTGTTCATCACATGGGGACGCGCCCCGCGGTCGGTGTGTTCGATGTGCAAGAGAATCGGCAGCATCCTGGGCCGGACACGGGGTGGCCCTTGGGGACTGGTGATCGGAACGGCCAGTAGCTGCGGCGGTGAGCCGGTGTCCGAGCATTCCCGATCATTGAGGGCGACGCGGTGGCCGGCAGGACCGCCGACGGCGCCGTAGCCACCAAGCCACCGCCCCGGCGGTCAACAGAGCGGCGACGGTGACCGCCCACCAGTTGCCGAGCCAGGCGGCGAGCGCACCCGAAGCCGCAGCGACGATCAGAGCAGGCCCCACGCAGCAGACGATGGCTGCGGCGGCGACGGCCGCGAGCAGGGCCACCGGCCCCCTCTGGGTGGTCGGGTCGCGGCGTTGGGGCGGCTTCATGGCGGTCCGGCTTACCGTGCGGGTGCGGCCAGCAGCGGGCCGAAGATATCCACGCCCAGACGCTCGGCCTCAGCCTGGTCCAGGACGGCGCCGCTGATGTCGGTGTGGCGCCCGGTCCACTGCTCGGCGGTGGCGCGGTCGGTGAAGAAGCGCAGGTAGCCGCAGCACACGGCGGCGGCCGGGCCGGTGCCGGGGCGGGCGCCGTAGTGGACCACCGCGGTGGCCGGCTGCCAGGTGGTACTCCCGCCGGTGAACTCCACGCGGACGGGGTCACCGGTGACCGGGTCGGTGGAGGTGATCACGGCGTCGGTGCCCAGCATGACCGGGATGCCGAGCGCGTCTATCGCGCACATCGACCACACCGTCGGCCCGCCGGTGATCTGCACGACGTGCTCGGTGGCGGTGGCGGAGAACGGGTACGCGGCCTGGATGCGGCCGGTGTCGTCCAGGGTGAGGAAGTCCTCGGCGGCCAGCTCGGCGAGCACCCGGGCGGCCGGTACGGCGAAGGGGTCGGCCGCCGCCTCCAGCTCGGCCTGCTCAGGCGGGGCACCGGTGGTGGCGAACGAGCGCAGGACGGCCTGCTGCACCGCCCGCAGGCCACCCTCGATCGGGGCGAGACGGCCTTGCCCGGCCCGGCCGGCAGCCCGGTCCGCGCCGCCGGTGGTGGGAGTGCCGAGTACCCGCCGCAGCTCCTCGACGGAGGGGGCTCCGCCGAGGCGGCCGTCCGTGCCACGGTAGAGGCGGCAGGACACGCTGGCCGCGGTGCCCGGGGCGGCGAACGGGTCACGGCCGTCGACCAGCAGCGTCGGGGAGCCGTGCATGCCGCGCTGTTCCGCCTCCGCTTGGTCGTCGACCACGTGCTCGGTGACCTCCGCGTCCGTGTGGCCCGCGAGGGCAAGGGCCAGCCGCTCCCGCAGCACCGGGCCGTTCGGGCAGTCCGGGACCGTCAGCATCTCCACCCGCATCAGCGGCACCTCCAGGTCATACGGCCCACGCTAGACCTTCCATCACGATGGAAGGTCAAGGGCTACGGTGGAGGTATGCGCATCGGAGCCCTCGCCGCCGCCACCGGCACCACCACCAAGACCCTGCGCTTCTACGAGCAGGCCGGGCTGCTGGCGGACCCGCCCCGCACATCGGGCGGATACCGCGACTACCCGGCCCACGCCCGGGCCCGGGTCGGCTTCATCCGCTCAGCCCAGGCGGCCGGCCTCAGCCTTGCCGAGATCCGCGACGTCCTGGCGATCCGCGACAGCGGCCACCCGCCCTGCGGTCACGTCACCGAACTCCTCGACCGGCACCTCGCCGACGTCGAGTACCGGATCGCCGAACTGGAGGCGACCCGCGCCATGCTGCGCGAGCTGACCCGCACCGCCTCCGCAACCGACCCCGCTACCTGCACCGAGAGTGACATCTGCCGCATCCTCACTGCTGACTGAGCGGGCATGAGGGGCGGTTAGTCTCGCGGCGGCCAGGTCACGCTGGACCGCTTCGATCGGGGCCCAGGGGTGTTCCGCCCCGAATCGGCGGCTACACGCGGACGCAGCCATCCCGCCGCGCGGCCCACCAGTCCATGAGGACCTGGGCCTTGTCGTCGAAGCGGCGGTCCAGAAGGGACACTGGCGCGCGCAGCGGTATCCGACGTCCATCCGACACGTGCACGACCACCGTCCGGACCCCAGCGGTCTTCCGGACCGCCAGGCCGATGATGTCCCGCCACGCGATATCGCGGCGCCCGCCCCCGCGGAGGACGAGGAAGTCGTCGCTGAGCTCGACACGGTAGTGCGGGGGCAAGACTGGAACGACCACGCTCGCGAGCATGGCTGCCGAGACGCACGCCCACAGCTCCCCCGCCGTCATGTGCCCGCCAGTGGCCGCCACGAGCACGTACGCCAGCGCCGTGCCCACCAGCAGGCCGCCCAGCACGGGCGCGGCGGTCTGCACCACCCTCAGCCGGAAGGTTGGCGCGGCGCCACCGGCGCTGCTTGGGGTGAGGGGGCCGGAAGGGCCGTTCATCTGGATCACCCTTCTCTGAAGTGGTTCGACGCGGTCGACACGCGTCGAGGGTGAAACGTACAGCGCGCGGACGGGCCGTGGCGGTCGTGCCCGATTGGACTCCTTCAAGATCCAGTAGGCGGGTTGAGAGACGGGCACTTACGCAGGCGGTACGTCGCCGCTGGATGGCGACACCTACGACCTGCTGGTGCGCGCGATCACCGCATGGGAGGCCGGGCACCCGGACGAGGTCCTGCCCGAGTCCCCCACCGGGATGGTTGCCGACGGGGTCGGCTCCAGCAGCGGGCGCGCCCTGTCGTCGTAGTCCCGGTGCTCGAGCAGCGGCTCAGTCAACACTCGCCCGGACTTCGTGCCCAATTGTTTACGCGGCTGTTGTGTCCGTATAGGTGTTTGGGGGCTACGGATAGCCGACTCCGTCTTGTGCTCCGTAGGTTTGCCGCATCCACAGACCACTGCCGTGGCTGTGGTGCCGAGGATTCCCTTCGTTGTCACCTCCGTCAGAGGCACCAAGGCGGCGTCCCGCGAGCACATGGCATTCCGTCAGGAGAAGCACGCCTCAGATGGTTCTTCTCGTTCGTCGGACGCGCCGGCCTCGTCGCGCGGCCGCGACGGTGCAACTGGGCTTCGGCTGCCATCCGATCACAGTGACGTCAGCTCCTCCCGCGCAGAAAGGGTCTCCGCCATGGCCAAACACAAGAGAACTTCCGCACTGGGCAGGCATAGGAGGATATCCCCGAAGAGTCACCGGGGACTGGCGACCGCAACGGCGGCGGGGCTGCTGACCGGTGCGCTGTTCGTCTCGGGCGCGTCGGCAGCTGAGGCCGCCGATGAAACGCCCGTCAGTACGGAGGACACGCAGCCCAGCATTGATGAGCAGTCGTACGTGCAGCAGCCCGGTGCGGGCGACGTTCAGTCGGACCAGGATCAAGGATCGCAGTCCGGTACGGATGGTGAACAGCCGTATGACCAGGCGCAGCCCGGCGGGGATGACCAGCAGCCTGACACGGCGGGCGACGTGAGTGCCGAGAGTGAACCTGCCGATGAGGGGGAGCAGTCCGGCGCGCGGGACCAGTCCAGCGCCGATGCGGAATCTGGCACGGAGGACGCGCAGCCCAACGTCGCTCCTGGCGACAAGCTCCAGGTCAAGGACGACCCCACGAGCTGGTGCTCGGCTGGCGCCAATGTCAGCAACGGGGAAGGCGATTTCATCGTCACCGCAGGGCACTGCGCAGCCGAGCGTGGCTGGACCACGGACAGCAATCACGGCGGGCGGGACATCGGCGACACCGACGAGGTAGGACCGGAGGGCAGCGACTACAGCTTCGTGCGCAACGACCTCGTACCCGACCCCGGTACCTTCACCGAGGTCGGCGATGCCTACGTCGGCCAGGACGTCTGTAAGCACGGCGCTACCACGGACATCACGTGCGGCAAGGTCACCGGCCTCAACAAAACCGTTCACTACGACAGATTGGTCAACACGACGGAGGACGGGCGGGGGGTCTACGAAATCGGGCCGACCGTCGACGGCCTCATCCAGACCGACCTCTACTCCGAGGGAGGGGATAGCGGCGCCCCGCTCTACAGCAGCGACGGACACAGTCTTCTGGGCGTGCTCAGCGGTGGCAGCGCCGACAAGGACAATCCCGTCAGCCAATACCAGCCCCTTTCCGGTGTGCTGGCAGAACACGGCCTGCACCTGGTGACAAGGGAGGGGGCCGGTTCGTAGCGGGCTCGTCGGAACTGGCAATCGTGCAGCGTTCATCGACGGTACCAGCGGTGCTAGAAGCTGTTGTCTTTCCGATCTTGAGCAGTGTCCGTCGAACGGGAGTCTCGATCGGGGTGGTACTCGAGACAGAGGCCGGACGCATCTCACAGATCATTGTCATCCCCGAACTACCCGGTCGGCCTTCCGCGGAGACCACCCTGAACTCGCCCCCGCACGGTGCGCCCTGGCCGCCGAAGCCGTGGGCCATGAGTGAAGTTCGTCGTCCGCCGGGTACTGCTGACCGCCTCAAGGCGCGCGTACGCGGACGTTCCACGGGCCCGGTCCCTCTCAAGTCATTATCGGAGCAGCGGGGTGACGCCGCGCGCCCGGCGTTCGAACAGTTCACGGCCCAGGTGATTCTCCAGTGCCTGGATCTGAGTGGTGACGGTGGACTGCGACAGGCCCGGCTGACGCGCAGCGACGGTGAAGGATCCCAGGCGGTGCACGGCGAGAAAGGTGCGCAGCAGGTTGAGGTCCATCGGACAGGACCCGCGGGTGTCCTGATCGCTCACGGTGTCGAGCCTACGAGATCCGCATGGCAGCCAGCGGCCTCCATCCCCGTATCAGGCATCGGTTCATCGATACCTGATACCGGCGTTTCCATTGGTCCGGACACGTCAGCGGTTTAGATTCGAGGCAGAAAGCACACAGCTACCCGACCTCACAGGCGCCAGACGTCCCCACTCGGCCGGGACGCGCCGACTGCCCGGAAAGCGACCGTGAATCATGAAGGCAATTGCGCTCGAACAGTACGGCTCGTCCGACGATCTGCGGCTGATCGACCTGCCCGATCCTAAGGTGGCGCCCGGCGAGCTCCTCGTCCGGGTGAAGGCGGCCGGGGTCAATCCGGTCGACTGGAAACTCGCCGCCGGGTTCCTGGATCCGATCATGGAAGTCCGCTTCCCCCTGATCTCCGGCTGGGACGTCGCGGGTGTCGTGGAACGGGTGGGTCTCGACGCCGGCGAGTTTGCAGTGGGGGACGAGGTCTTCGGCTACGTGCGCAAGGACTGGGCGCAGAACGGGACATACGCCGAACTGGTCTCCGCCCCCGTGCGCACCCTGGCCGGGAAGCCGGCCGCGCTCACCTGGGAGCAGGCTGCGGGGGTCCCGCTCGCGGGGCTCACCGCCTACCAGAGCATCAAGCGGGTCGGCCTTGGCAAGGGCGAGACCGTGCTGATCCACGCCGCGGCAGGCGGTGTCGGCTCGCTCGGCGTGCAGATCGCCGTCGCGCTCGGCGCCCGCGTGATCGGCACCGCGAGCGAACGCAACCACGGCTTCCTCCGCGACCTCGGCGCGGAGCCGGTCACCTACGGGGACGGGCTCGCCGACCGCGTAAGGGAACTGGCGCCCGCCGGCGTGGACGCGGCCCTCGACTTCGTCGGCGGCGGTGCGGTGGACGTGTCGCAGCAGCTGCTCAAGAAGCGGGACCGGGTCGCGTCGATCACCGACAGCGAGGTGGCGGCGAAGGGCGGCCACCACGTGTGGGTCCGCCCGGACGCGCCCGACCTCGCAGCCCTCGCCGCCCTCGCGGACGCGGGGAAGCTCACGGTTCCCGTGGAGCACGCGCTGCCGCTGGCCGAGGCGGCCGAAGCGTGGCGCCTCAGCCAGGCGGGCCGCACGCGCGGAAAGATCGTTCTGACCGTCTGACAGCACCTGCGGAGGTGGGCCCTGGGGAAGCGGCGCCCAACGCGACCCCAGCCCTGCCGGGCGGTGTTACCGGGGACGACCGTACTCCCCATGAAGGGGCGAACCACAGTTGGAGATATGTCATGCCCACAGCCAAGAAGAGGATCCTTGTCATCGTCACCAACGCCGACGAATACCAGAAGGTGGGCCTGCGGACCGGACTCTGGCTCGGAGAGCTACACCATGAGGGCCTCTGACGCGAACATCGACGACTACGACGCCATCCACCTCACTGGCGGCCACGGGGTCATGTTCGACTTCCCGCAGGGCGACCGTCTGCCATGGCGCAGCCGGCCTGCTCAACGTCACCCTGAGCAACGGAGAGCCCCTGATCAAGGGCAAGCGGGTCACCGGGTTCTCGTGGCCCGAGTCGTCCCAGGTCACGCAGTTCCCACCATGCTGCCGGGCGTGGGTGCCGATGCTGCCAGTAGGGATGGAAGTACAGCTGAGTCGACAGCTGGTACAGACTCCGGCGCAGCTCGGTACGGCCGGGCTGCTCGGCGAGCTGCCGGTAGGTGGCACTCCACTCCTGCTGCGCCTCGGTGAGGTCGTCGGGGAGCGATCGCATTGCCAAATTCAATCATGTGTTCGATTTATGAGTCCATCGAAGATGCCGACGGGCGACCTCGTCGCGGCACGCCTCGGCGGGGAAGGCAAGCCGTGGGCGATCAAATCTGGGGCAGCGAATCCCGGGTGAAGCTCGGGCCGTCTCTGGACCGTCCGAGACCGCTCGGCAGTGGCCGACGACGACCAATGACGACCACTCGGGCGCACCGGAGCGCGGCGCCGACCAGCAAAAACCCAGCTCACCAAGATCCCCGACAAGACCCGGGGCAAGAAGACAGATCTTGACTGGCCAATTGAGGCTCCACCGACCTCAGTATTCTTCCCCGGGCCGCTGGACTAGCGACCTGTTCCGCCGGGTGGGTCGGCAAACACACCGTGGAGCATGCCAGTGGCCTGGCCGACCTCGATGAGGTAGCCGTCGGGGTCGCGCATGTAGCAGCGCAGCTCGGCCTTCCGGTCGAGAGGCTCCGTGAGGAACTCTGCGCCCTTGGCCACGGCGTGGGCGTAGAAGGCGCCGATGTCCGCGACACGGACGTTCAGGAAGCTGGAAACGGTGTCGCCGATCTCCGGCGGTGCCAGGGTCACGCCGGGCTTGTCCGGGGTGGGTCCGCCTCCGGGGTTCATGATGATCCAGCTGTTGGCCACCTTCACGACGGCCGGGTTCTCCTTCAGTACGATCTCACCGCCGAGGATCTCGGCGTAGAAGCGACTCGATCTCGCGACGTCGCGCACGGTCAGGAAATGGGTGAGAACAAGCCCTTGCTCAGGTGTGGGCAGATCGCCAGGCGTCGTCATCGCTGTGACCCTCCCGTGCGGGTGCAGAACCAGGCCGCACACCGGGCCCACTTCTCGTGCCCGGACCGGCTGAGCCCGAGTTCCCGCTTGGCCCGGGAATAAACGGATGCCATCGCGCGCTGGTCGCCGTCTGCCCAAGTCAGGGGCGCTTCTCGCCGGTGCCCTGACAGCGCCGGTGGTCGTGCAGCCGTCCGAGTTGCCCATGCATCGCGCGGAGGTGAGCCTGCTTAAAAAGGCATCCGTCCCCCGCAGGGGCCAAGAGGGCCCCTGCGTCCGGGAGCTTGTGCAGCCAGTCGGCCCTTCCCACCGGCTGAGCCGGCCCCCGTCCCGAACACTGGTGACGCCGATCCGGAAGGCACAACGGTGACACAGCAGACAACGCACACGCGCCAAGCATGGCCGCAGCTCCGGGCGGCCGACTGGGCCGAAACAAGAGACACCCTGCACATGTGGACCCAGATCGTCGGCAAAGTACGCCTCGCGCACGCACCGCTGATAAACCACTGGTGGCAGGTCACGCTGTACGTCAGTCCACGCGGGCTGACCACTTCCGCCATCCCGTACAAGTCTGGAGCCTTTGATGTCGAGTTCGACTTCATCGACCACCAGCTGTGCATCCGTACCAGCGTCGGTGCCGTACGCACGGTGTCCCTGGAGCCCAAGCCAGTGGCCCGGTTCTACACCGAGACGATGCGCGCCCTCGACGAGTTGGGAATCGAAGCGCGGATCCAGGCCCACCCGAACGAAGTGGAACCGGCGATCCCGTTCGCCGAGGATTACCGCCACGCCTCCTACGACACCACCGCAGCCCGCCTCTTCTGGCATCAACTGCTGCAAGCCAGTCGCGTCATGAACGTTTTCCGCTCACGCTTCACTGGCAAGGTCAGCCCGGTGCACTACTTCTGGGGAGCCATGGACCTGGCGTGCACGAGGTTCTCCGGCCGCCCTGCCCCACAACACCCGGGCGGCGCACCAAACTGCGGTGACTGGGTGATGGTGGAAGGCTACTCCCGCGAGCTGAGCAGCTGCGGCTTCTGGCCCGGCGGCGGCGAGGAAGGTGCCTTCTACGCCTATGCCTACCCAGAGCCCGATGGCTTCGCCGATTACCCTGTCACTCCGGCTGATGCCTTCTACAGCAGGGAAAACGGCCAGTTCCTCCTGCCGTACGAAAACGTTCGCACCGCCAGTGACCCGGATGTCGTGCTCATCGCATTCCTTCAGACGACCTACGAGGCGGCAGCCGAACGAGGACGGTGGGACCGCGCCATGCTCGAATGCGACCCCCATCGCTTGCAGGACTTCCAATGACGGCGACTTGATCGGTGGGCTCCTTGTCGGCGGCGGAGGGCGCGGGACGCGACCAGTGCGCGGTTGTGCTCCCCGGGCACGGACCCCCCACGCGCGAGCACCCCGGACCCAGGCGACGGTGTCTGATGCACCCAAGAGGCTCGGGCTGATCGCTGTCCGGACCTTCAGGAGGAGAACCGCAAGGCGGCTTATGGTGAGATACCGCCGGATTCAGACCCCGGCTGGTCAGCTGTGAGAGAGGCGCGTGCCAAGGCTCAGAATCTTCAAGTGGTGGCGGACGAGCAGTCCGACGGCCACAAGACGGCGATCCACCGCGATCTGCACGGCATCCGTAGGCGTGGCCGTCGTCTGAGCCGGTGGAGGCAAGGCCCGAGGGGGTAGCTCCAACATCGGGCACAGCTCTGGACGTACAGCAGCGAAGTGCAGCAACCACAGCAACCGACCATGACCCGTAGTCGCTCTGGGGGACCTCACGTCGACCCCTATGACCTCCATTGACCGATCTCTGTATAGCTACGGATCAAAAGGCTCTCGAACCGGCCGCCAAGGTGGAGGCCAAGGTGGTTCACGCAAGGACCCCATGTCTGTGACCCGCAGGCTCCGCCGAGCATGTTGGTAGAACTCGACCCGCGCAGCCCGGTATTCGCTGAAAGCCTGGGTCCACGATGATGCGCTGCCAGTCAACTGACCGCGGGCCAACCACTCGAGATGCCAAAGGCACCTATTGAGTTTCCTTACTGCTTCAGCGGTCTCTGCAGTGGTCAGAAGCCTGAGGGTCTCCACGATGGCCGACCGCCGCGCCTCGGTGGTCGCAGCCTCCTCCAACAGCTCGTCGGGAAGTTGATGCAGTTGGCCGCGGTCCGGAGCAGGATGCGCCCATGTATTCCGTGACCGCCGTGATCGCCGGCGCGACGGAACAGGGACCTGGAGGTGACTGGTCGGCTCCGGTTCACCACCGGTGGCACCGCTCTGCCGGCGTGCACCGTGAGCACCACGCCTGCGCTTCCCCCCGAATGGGTTGTGGTGAGATCCTCTCGTCGTCTCGGCGTGCTTCGGGAGGGCTGATGGATCTTGCCTCGGACGAGGTCGTCATGTTGCACGCGGCCGGGAGGTCCGAGGACGGGTACGGCGGGTGGGCGGCGGTCCTGACCTACGGGCCCCACCAGCGCGAGATCAGCGGCAGCGGCACCAGGGCGACGTCCCACCAGATGGCGTTGACGGCCGTCGTGGAAGGTCTCGCAGCGCTGACTCGTCCATCACGGGTGCGGATCTGCGTGGCCGACGAGGCCCTGCACACGAAGCGCGCCCAGCGCCGCCCGCCCGACGAGCCCGACCTGTGGCAAAGACTGAGCCCGCTGCTCGCCCAGCACCACGTCGAATGGGACGAGGCCGACGAACGGGCGGTTGAGGACGACGAATGGCCGGAAGAGACGTCAGGCGACCTGGCCGCCGAACTGGCCTACCACCAGCACCGTGGCGAGGCGGTCAGGGCCGCAGCGCGGGGCGAGCAGACCACGCTGGACGTCGCGCTGTCGCGGTTCCTGGCCGAGCGGTGGGACGACATGCACGCGTTCGAGGACGCCGACGCGGTCATCTCGACGCTGCGCTTCAGCATCGGCTGGTACGCCGACAAGCCGTCCAGTGAGATGACACCCGCCGAGGTCCTCGATGAACTGGGCACCTTCTTCAGCAGCACCCTGCCCCACAAGCAGCACGCCTCGCCCCGGGAGCTCCGGACGGCGAGGCGTGTGGTGACCGACCTGCTGAATTGGCTGGTCACGAACGACCACCTCGACGCCGACGAGGCCCGGCTCCGCCTGGAGGAAATCGACCTCACCGTGGACGAGCGAGCCTCCCTCAAGGCGTTCGTCGACGCGTTCGGCGACGACCATCTCGTGCCCTGGCCCGATCGCTCTCGCATCGAGGACAGCGTCGACTGCCAGTACCTGACGATCGCGGAAGTGACACCGAGGTCCCTCACGTTCAAGGACTACGACAGGGGATACGACGAGGAGGACGACTGCCCGGTGGTAGGCCCCATCCCTGTAGGCCCCGAGATCGCCGCCCATGCCCGGGCCGGCTGGCGGATCCTGCTGTCCGCGGTAAAGGTGCGCGGCCAGTGGGGACTCGTACAGGTGGTCAGCGGAGACCCGTGACTAATGAGGTGCAGGTCATCACCGCTTTGGGCCGCATTAGGCTGGGCACAGATGCTCCGATGTGGCCGCTGGCCGAGCCCCATTCTACTGCCCTGACCTTCTACCGATCGTCTCACCGCGATGGTCGGTGCTGCGACCTGCAGACCTGCCTGAATGCGGCTTGCCAGGCTGCGCTCAAGGTCGCGTAGATTGGCTGCAGTTGATCGTCAGGGGGAGTCGTGGCAGGGCGGGATCTTCGCACGCTGTTCAGCTCGAACGATCGGAGCATCTCCTGAAGCCGTGGCCCTTCGGTGGCGTCACCGAGGGTGAACGAGGCGCCGTGGCCGACCTCGGCCAGCGAGATGCGCCGGCCGAGGTCGTATGTGCCGTTGGTGCTGTTCAGGTCCTGCAGGACCCAGCTCGTTCCACCCCAGTAGATGCGGGCGTGCCGGCGGGAAACGATGGCTTCCTGGAACACCACGTCCGACTGCGGATCACGGCCCACGGTGTACGTCCTGGCAGGATCCAGCCTCTGGGTGATCCCTTGAATGGCCAGGAAAAGGGGCGGATTTCCGTAGTGCACCGAGGTGTCTCCCCGCAGCGAGTCGAATCAGGAAAGACGGATGATCGCCCGGTCGCCATCGATGCTGATGAGGTCGACCTCGAGGTTGTTGATCGTCGACTGGCCCGGGGCGGTCTGGCTGCTGCTGGACTGCTGGGCTCCGTTGCCGGACGATCCGGTGAAGTTCAGCGTGTTGTCGGCGACGCTGTCGATCCTGAGTCCATCGACGCCCGCCGTACCGTCGAGCTGGATCGTGTCTCCGCCCGTGACCTCGACCTCGCAGGTGTTGTCGAGGCACGCGTTGAGATCAGTGCCGTCCGCCGCCCGTCCGCCACCGACCGACGGTGTGGGCGAAGCGGGAGCCGAGGAAGGCCCGGGAGACGAAGTGGCCGCGCCCGTCGAGACGCTCTCGACGGTCTTGGCGGCGTCGGCGAGCCCGGCACCGCAACCGCCCTCACAGGTGCCGGGCAGGGGCCGGGCGTTGGCCTGGATGGCCGTCTCGATCTCCGCGGGTGTCAGTGTGGGGTTGGCGGCCTTCACCAGGGCGGCGAGGCCGGCAATGTGTGGGGCGGCCTGACTGGTGCCCACCTCGAACTTGAAGTTCTCGGCGCCGGGTTCGTCGGCGCCGGAGTTGAAGGTGGAAAGGATGCCGTCGGCGGCCTTCTGCCGTGCGTCGCCTCCCGGGGCGGCGATGTCCACGACCTTGCCGAAGTTGGAGTACTCGGCCCGGTTTCCGTCGCGGTCGGTGGCGGCGACGGTGATGACGTTGCGGCAGCTGGCCCAGTCGAAGTTGCCGGCGTCCTGAGGCGCGGGCCGCGTGCCCCGGTTCCCGGCTGCCACGACGATCGTCGTGCCGCGCGCGACGGATGCGTCCACCGCGCTCTGCATGGCGGCGTCGCAGGGGCCCTGCAGGCCCAGGCTCATATTGACGACCTGGGCAGGAGTCTTGTTGTCGGGTACGCCCGCGACGTTTCCGCCGGAGGCCCAGGTGAGGGCGTCGATGATGTCGGAGTTCGGGGTGTTGCAGCGGCCCAGCACACGCACCGGCTGCACCTGCGCGCCGGGCGCGACGCCCACGGTGCCCTTGCCGTTGTCGGCCGCGGCCACGATGCCCGCGACATGGGTGCCGTGCCAGCTCGACGGGTTCGCCGACTGGCTTCCGCAGTCGCCGGGCTTGGTGGCGTCACCCGGGTCGGTGGCGTCACCGTCACGGCCGTCGCCGTCGTTCGCCGCGAAGGAGTCGCTGATGAAGTCGTACCCGGGGACCGTGTTGGCCGCGAGGTCGGAGTGCTGGGTGATGCCGGTGTCCAGGACGGCGACCGTCACTCCTTTGCCGGTGGACGTCTTCCACGCGTCGGGAACGTCCACTCCTGCCTTGGCCTCGGACAGGTTCCACTGCTCGGAGGTGAGGTCTGCGTCGCCCGTGCGGGTGTCGTCGCCGGCGGCGTCGGCGACGGGAGCGTCGGTCACGTCCTGGGAGGCGACGGCCGGCACCCGGCGGTCCGGAACGACATAGGCAACGTCCGGGTCGGCCCGGAACCGGTTCATGAGCGCGGCGACGTCTTTGGCGGGCCGTACTCCGCCGAGGTCCACCAGCACTGCTCCGGTGCCCAGACGGCGCTTGTACGACAGCTTCTGGCCGGACTCGGCGGCCATGGTCTTGGTGGCCTCGCGTACCGCCTTGGTCGAACGCGCCTCCATCGACTTCGACTTGTAGCCGACGATGAGCCCGGCGGTCCGCTCGGCGGGGGGAGCGGCCTTCAGAAGGGCGGGGGAGGAGGGAGCCTGGGAGGCAGGAGAGTCCTGTCCTGCCATGGCGGTGGCCACGGCACCGCCGACGAGCGCGGTGACCAGCGCCGTGGCGGCAAGTATCCGACCGCGCCGGGTTTTTCGGTGTGTGCGGTTCATGTGCGCCTTTCGGATCGACCGGATCCGGGCATGCCGGAGCCGGGGGGTGATGGTGGGTTTTGTCCTGGGCCCTGGGTCGGCCCGCCCGGTGCGTCAGGGCCGCCGCACGGGCGGCTAGGGGGAGGCCGTGACGGCACCGGGCGGTGTGTGTCCCGCACCCGGTCTCGGATCGATCGGGGCGGTGACCACACGCCAGGCGCCCTGCGATGCCGCGGATGCCCACGGTGCCGGCTTCTGCCTGCCTGCCGGTACTGCACGCTCTCGAGCAGCAGCGCGTCTGGCTGTGCAACGAACTTATGGCCGACGCAGGGTGGTTACCTATCCGAGGTAGGACATCACGGGTACCTAATTAACTGCGCAGCAGGTGAGCCGCGTACTCAGTTTCCGCGTGTGCCGTCCGGGTCCGGCTGCGCCAGGTCGTGTCGCGAGACCGCGCCCAGCTTCTTGAGGGCGCGGGCGACATGCTGCTCCACGGTTCGCGGGGACAGGTGCAGGGTGGCCGCGATCTCGCGATTGCTCAGGCCGGCGCCGGCGAGCTGTGCCACCTCCTGCTCACGCGGCGACAGCCGCTCGCCGTACCGGGGACGGCCAGGCGGGCGTCGCTCCGCGCCGGGATGGGCGCGCAGTTCCGCCCGTACCCGGGCCACGTCCCAGGTCGCGCCGAGAGCTTCGAACTCCTCTGCCGCGGCGGTCAGTTCCTCCATGCCCGCAGTGGTCTGCGGGCTTTCTGCCAGGGCGGTGCACCGTCCCGCCGCCTCTGCGGCGAGAGCCGCCTCGTAGGGTCGGGGAAGGGCCTGATAGCAGATACGGGCGCGGCGGAAGCGCTCCGCCGCTTCCGGAAACTCTCCGCCGATCCCGGCCAGCAGCCCCCGGCACCACGTCAGCGCCGCCATGGCGGCGGGTGCCTGTCTGTTCTCGATGCCCGCCGCGAATTCGTCCACCATGTCCCGTGCCGTTCCGGGCTCACCGGCGCGGGCTGTCGCCTCCACGGCCCATGGGGCCAGTTCGGCAGCCCACACCCATACGCCCTTGGCCCGCAGTCCGGCCCACGCGTCGGCGGCTCCACGGGCCGCGGCCCCCAGGTCCTTGCGGGCCAGTGCGAGCCTGACGCGACCACCCGAAGCCGCCGCTGTCACAGGTACCGGGCCGCCTTCCTCCGACGGGCCGACGGCGCCCGTGAGCCATGAGCCCACCTGACCCCATTCGCCCTTCGCCAGGGCCAACATGCCGAGCACCAGCATGGCATCGCCCGTTTGGTACGGCGTCTCGCCCGCCTCGGTCACATAGGCACGGGCCCGGTCGGCCAGGCCCGCCCAGCGGCCGGTCACCAGATCCAGAAGCAGCGCCGTACCCCGTATCACCTGCTCGTTGTACAGGTCCCCACTACGCACGGCCAGCCTCGGTCCCTCGACCAGCAGCTTCCGCGCCCGCGCGTACTCACCGAGCCAGATCGCCGCGTCAACGGCGTTGCAGACACCACGGGCCGAGTGGCTGACGACCTGCAAGTCATCGCTTTCCCTGGGGAGTTGATCCAGCTCCCGCCACCCGTCCGCATCGCCCACGCTGAGCAGTGTTGTCGCCCGGTTCGCCGCGACGGCCGCCCGGACCACCGCATCCCCGCTCTCGGCCGCTGCCGCCTCGGCCCGCGCCAGCCAGGCGAGATTGTCCGCCAGCGGGCCGGCCGGCCAGTACGGCAATGCGAGCGCCGCCATGGCCCGCGCCGCCAGCGCCGGCCGGGCCCTCACCTCTTCCACGGCTCTGGTGAGTTCGACACGTCCTTCGTTCGGTCGCCCGACCTGGTTTCCCATGAGCAGGCCCAGGTCCAGCCGGATCTCGCCCCGCACGACGGCAGGCAGCTCGGGGTCGTCGACCAGCCGGCCCAGCACCTCGACCGTCTGCTCGGAATGCAGCCCGCTGTACGCGCTGCGGGCGAGCATCAGGGCCAGCCGAGCCCGGTTCGCCTGCACGATTCCGGGGTGCGCCAGCGTGTCCTCGAGCAACGCGATGGCCAGCTGGTGGTTCCCGGCCTCAGCGGCCTCCCACGCGGCGTTCTCCACACTCTGCAGCCAGTCCGCCGTCCGGCCGGACGCGAACTGGTGGCGGGCCAGCCGCGCCCGCGGCACCGGGCGCCTGGCCGCCAGAGCGTCGGCCGCGTGGCCGTGCAGCTCCCGCCGGACCGGGCCGGGCAGCAGCTGATACACGGCCGCGGCCTCCATCGGCACTCGGAACCCGTACTGGCCCAGCCTGAGCTCATCAAGCACTGCCTCCGACAGAGCAGTTGTCAGCGCGTCCCGGCCGTTCTCTGCCGACAGGGCGGCGACCAAGGCCAACTCGTCCTCCGTCGCGGCCTCGTCGAGCACAGCAGCCGCCCACACCAGGCGCCGGGTCTGATCGTCGAGCGCCGCCATACGGCCCATCACCAGCTCGGTGAGCCGGACCGGCACCGCGGCGTCATCCACATGCCTCGCGGTCAATCGGGCCCGGCCGGTCACCGTGGCCCTCCCACCCGGAAGCGGACCGGACCTCTTCAGCTCTGTGACGAGATCGGCCACCGCCTGCGCGACGCCGCCCGATCGTTCATAGAGCCGGGTGATGAACTGGGGCGGACAACGGTCTTCGCCCAGTGCTTCCACCGCCATCCGGCGGACCTCGTCCTCGTCGAGCGGGCCGAGCCTTAGTCGGACCAGGAGCATCTCAGCGGGGTAGCCCACCGGAGCACCCAGTACGAGCCCGGGATGTGCCAGTTCCTCGGGACGGTAGGTCAGCACCGCGCGTAATCCCACCGGAGGATGAGCCAGCAGGGTGCGCAGCAGCCGGGCCTCCTGCTCGTCCGCACGGTGCACGTCCTCGACCACCAGCAGCACCGGAGCACTGGTGCCGAGCGAGGCAGCCAGTTCTTCCAGGGAGGAGGCCGCGGACGGAGTCGGCGCCGACGTCGCCAGGGCTGCGGGTCGGGTACCTGCGAGACGACGTGCGGGCCCGGTGTCCGGCACCGCCGACGCGGTCCCTTTCGGGCGGGCGAACTCCTGGGCGACAACGGCGCCCGAAGCCTTGAACGTCACCTTCAGGCGAGGCATCCCTGCGAACTCCGGAAGCGCGAGAAGCCACTTCACGAAGCGGGTCTTGCCCATCCCCGCCGCTCCGTCGACGAGCACCAGCACCGCCGCATCCGGCGCGGCCGATGCCAGTGGCTCGCGTACCGCCGTCTCCCACTCGCGCACACGCATCACGGTCCCCCTGTGATCTTCCGCGCTTGCCAGGACGTCGCCTTGACCCCTAGTGGTCGGTCAGCCACGTGATCGCGCAGCGCCCGAGTTGTATCGAAGCAGAGGTTCGGGCGGCGGCGTGCGTACTCAGCGTTATTACGTATCCGTAAGTTGCTTCTCCTGCTTGTCGTGGTGGTGCGCGGGCGGCCACGGTCGGAGCGATGCCCCGCACAGCCCATCAGCGATCACTCCTGGAGAAAACGGCATGGCCATCATCGACGGCCTTCGCTCCGTCACCGCCGACTGCCCGTGGCCCGCCCCAGCGGCGCAGCCGGGGCCTTCGCGGTCCTGGGCGCTGTGCATCACCAGAGCGGTGGCTGCCGCCGTGCCCGAGGCACGACGGTTCGCGCGCCAGGCGGCGCGGCGATGGGCCCTTCCTGAAGATCCGACCGCAACGTTGTCACTCGTCGTCAGTGAACTGGTGACCAACGCCGTGCTCCACAGCGGGAGCGAAGACGTCACCACACTGATCGTCTTCGACGGGCTCGACGTGACCGTCGAGGTCACCGACTCCGGCCAGTGGCTGGAACGTGGCACCCACCGCCGTGTGGCAGAGGACGAGGATGCCGCGTTCGGACGAGGACTGGACCTGGTCAGGGCCTGCACCAGCTGGTGCACGATCCACTTGTCCGCGGCGGGCTCCCGTGTCATGGCCCGCCTCCCCATCGCGGAGCCCTAGCACACCGACCGTCGCTCACAGCATTTGGAAGGCTTGACTGGCCCATGGCCGACGACCACCACCAACCGCCCTCCGACGCCGAGCTCACCGGCTTCCTGACAGACCCGGGATCCAGCGACTGGGTCGAGAAGCTGCACCGGCGGCATCGTTCAGCGGTTCTCTCCTACGCATACGCCTGTTGCCGCGATCCGCGCACCGCAGAGGACCTCACCTCGGAGGCCTTCGCGCGGGCCCTGCAAACCGTACGGTCCGGCAGCGGCCCCAAGGCGGCCTGGCGCCCGTACCTGCTCACCGTCGTCCGCCGTACCGCCGCCGACTGGGCGGACACGACACGCCGCAGCGACCTGTCACCGGAATTCCAGCGATGGCTCGCCCAACTGCCCGAGGGCCCCGGAACGGACAGCAGCGCGGCGCGCATGCTCCTCCTGGAGGAAGGCAGCCTCGTGCTCCGGGCGTTCCGGTCGCTGCCCGAACGCCGGCAGACCGCGCTGTGGCACACCGTGGTGGAAGGGGATCCGGCCCGGTCCGTGGGCCTGCTGCTCGGCGCGGGCGAGGGCGACGTCGCCACGTTCGCCGAGCGGGCCCGGGAGGGCCTGCGGGAGACCTGCCTGGCCGCGCTCGACGACCACGCCGGCAGTGATGCTTGCCGCCGCTACCGGCCCATGCTCGGCGCCGTCGTCCGCACGGGTCGGCGCAGTACCGAGGACTTCGACCGGCATCTCGTGAAGTGCCCGCGCTGTCGTGGCGCACTGACCGAGCTCACCGACCTCGACGAGGAACTGGGCCCGGCGCTGTCGGCCGCGGTGCTCCTGTGGGGCAGCAGGGCTTATACGGCGGCCAGGATGACCGAGGCCGGAGTGCGGGCCGCCGGTGCGTCGAGGGCGTCCACGGCTCCGGAAGGCGGCGCCCGCCCGGACGGCCGTACGGCGTGGCGTTCCTGGGCCGGAGGCTTCCCGCTGCGTTCGGGTGCGGTGGCCGGTGGCATCGTAGCCGCCATCGGGCTCGCCGTCCTCGCCCTGCCCCTGGGGCCGGACGGCCGGGGCACGGAGCGCTCGTCCACGCAGACACAGGCCGTGCCGACCCGTACGGTCGTCGCCGAGCCACCGCCCGTCACCGTCACGGCCAGGCCCTCCCGGCCCGCGCCGTCACGCCCGGCCGAGCAGTCCACGGCGGCCGCATCACCCACGGCGCCCGCCGGACCGGCCGCCTCCCACCGCGCCCGCCTCGGAGCCGTCACATGGGCGGGCACCCTCCGCAACGCGGGATTCGGCACGCAGTGCGTCGAGCCTTCCGGCACAACGGTGGTCCAGAACTCGTGCGACGGCCGCCGGGACCAGATCTGGGAAACGGTGTCGTTCGACCAGAATCGCGGCTACAGCCTGCTGCGCAACGCCGCCACCGGCGAGTGCGTCGACTACGGCGGGGGTCAACGGCGAGTGCGGCAGAACGCCGAAAACCTGGCCCTGACGACGGGGCCCTGCCGGCCCTCGGGAGCAGGGCAGCTGTTCCGCTTCGAGCCGTTCCAGGGCGCGGACGACGGCAGCTTCCTCGTGCGCGCCGAAGCCGACGACGGCAAGCCCTGGGACGAGATGCAACTCGGCATGCTCGACTGGTGGGAGGGAAACACACCGCCCGCGACGAACGCCGGCGTCGTGCTCACATACAACTACTACAACAGCCCACGGCTCCGGTACTTCGCCCAGGAGCCGACGTACGGGCCGGCTCATGCCGCCTCCGCTCCTGCCGGTGCAACGGCAGTCGCAGCGACCCCGTAGCACGTCACCGAAGCCCGGCATCGCGGCTACGCGGGCTCATTCGACCGGACTTGAATGGATGGCTCCCCGATGCACCTGCTCCTGGGCTTGCGGCCGCCGCAGCAGCCCCTCTCCGACGCGGCCTTGATGCTCGCGGTCCGCAAGGGAGAGATCGCACCCTTTCGACACCTCTACCGCCGCCACTACGCCGCCGTGCAGGCGTACGCCTTCCAGTGCATGGCCGGCCCACTGCAGGCGCAGGAGGTGACCGCTCACGTCTTCGCCGGCCTGCTGCAACAGATACTGGCCGGCGAGTCCCTCGTCGAGCGCCGTCACCCCGGATGTCTGCGCCCCCACTTACTGGGGAACGTCCGTACAACCGCGATCACGAGCTGGCACCAGGAGCCCGAGACACTGTCACCGGACTTCCGGGACTGGGTTGCGGCGGGATCCCGGTGGCCCTGGGGAGAGGACGGCCAGCTGGCCCTCGCCTTCGAGCGACTCCCGGTGAGCGCCCAGCGTCTGCTGTGGCACTCGGTGGTGGACCGGGACACTACCGCGTTGACGGCCCGCATCACGGGGCTGGCACCCCATGCGGTTCCGGATGCATGCGACCAGGCCGGTAGCGCGCTGCGCCAGGCCCGAACGGACTTGTATCTGGAGCGGCTGGAACGTCAGGACTGCAGGGAGGCGATAAGACGCCTGACGCTGCGGCCCGAGGCTCCCCCGGAGGAGGAACTCGGGGCCCACCTGCGCGCCTGTCCCGCCTGCATGAGCGTCTACAAGGACGTGACCCGGCTCGACCAGCAACTCGAAGCACAGTTACCGGTACGGCTGTTGGGATGGTGGACCGGCGAGTCGTATCTGCGGGCGAAGGCAGCGATCCCCGTACCGCTGAACGAACCGGCGTTCCTGGCGCGGCTCGTGGAGCCGCTCCGGTCGGATGTCCCCGCGCAGCCTTCCAACCGGCCTCCTGCACCGGCGACCGCTGCTGCCACGGCGAACACGGCGACTGCCCCGTACACGTCGTCCACGGCGCCAGGGCGCCACAGAAGGGACAGACGCCCGCTCCCCTCCCGCCACTCCGGTGCCGCCGTTGCGATCGGGGGCTTCCTGGCCGGCGTCGGCGTGGGGATGCTCCTGCTGACCTCTTGTCAGGAGCAGCCCGGGCAGCAGCGACCGCCCGCGCCGACCGGCGTCACGTCCGTGTACGGTCCTTGACCGCCTGGATCTCCAGTTCCAGCATGACTGTGTCGCCGATCAGCGCGCGTCCTCCCGACAGGGGCACATTGCCCGTCACCCCGAACTGTGACCGGCTGATCCGGGAGTACGCCCGGAATCCGGCTCGGGTCCCACCCGATGCGTCCGTGTCCACACCCAACAGAAACAGATCGAAGGTGACCGGACGCATCTCGCCCCGGATGGTCAACTGCCCCTCGACGACGTACCGGCCGTCCTTTCTGCCGACCCTGCAGGACTCGAAGGACGCCGTCGGGTGACGGTCGCTGTCGAGGTAGTCGCCGGACCGCAGACGTGTGTCCCGTCCGGCATGGCGGGTGTCGACCGATGTGGTGTCGATCTCCGCCCGTACGCCGGACCGAGCGGGGTTCTCCGCCACGGTGATGGTGCCGGAGAAGCGAGTGAAACCACCTCGCACGCGGACCATGAGATGGCGCACGGTGAAACCGACTTCGGAGTGGTCGGGGTCGATCCGCCAGACGCCGGTGAGCCGGTCGATGTCGACGGGGGTGCCGAGCATGGTGATCTTCTCCATCGGTGCGTGGGTCGACGGGCGGCGGAGCGGGTTGCGGCAACAGACCGACAGCGCCACATGGTTGGGACGGCGCCGGTCGATCCGGCGCCGTCGGCACAGGTCCGCGTCCGGGACCGGCAGGACAGTGTCTCCGGGCCGTGAACCCCCGATGCAGCTGTGCGGATCGATGCCTCGGGGCCCGATCACTCTGGCCGATGCCGTGGTACGCGGCAATAAGCACACCCGGGACCACCTACACCTAAGAAACCCCGACGCGCTCCCGGTCACGCGCGCTCAAGGGGCGAGCGCGACCACCTGGATCTCGTGGGCGTGGAGCAGACCGAGCACCGCGCGGCAGTCCTGTGGTGATCGTGGTGCGGTTGCTGGATCCGGTCGCAATGACGATGCCGAACCCGGCGGCCAGGCGTGCGTGGCGTGCAAAGAACCCTGGCGCTCGTCGGCGCGAACATCGCGGCACGATCTCATGGATGGCCGCCCGTCCCCGCACAGGACCCTGGCCGGAGTGCAGATGGAACACCGAGTCGGCCGTGTGGAGTTCGGCAGTCCGGTCGGGGGCGCGGGCCTGCCGGCAGGCGTGGTAGCGGCCGAACACCTCACGAGTGGCGGCGGTCATGGGCGGGTGGCGGCCCTCGCCGCACAGGGCGGCGACCTCCATCTCCGGGACAAGCGGGTACACCGCATGCAACCTCCGTAGGAGCCGCACGTCAGGCCGCCCGCGCACGCTCACCAAGCGCGCCGGGTCCTCGGCCTCAGCCGATCGTGAGCATCCGGGCCTTGCTCGGCACCCCCTGAGCGTCGAGCGCGAACAGCATGTACGTCCCTGGCAGGGCCATGCCTGGATCAGCCGGGATGTCGACCTGGTACGAGGTGCCGGCCGTGGCCCGGAACCGCAGTGGCACGCGGCGCTGGTCGTTGTCGGTGGAGTGGGTTGCGGCACTGGCGCGTACGAGGGCGAAGGAGGCGACCGCCTTGTCGGTGGACACCGACAACTGGGTGCCGTTTCCTGCCCGGGCGGGCACCTGACCGGTGATGGCCGGACGTGGCCTTTCGCTGCCGTCCGCGTTGAGCAGATACGGCGGGGTGAAGATCGCGCCGTCCAGGTGATTCGTGGCGCAGTCCCCGCACAGGCCCCCGCCGCCGGAGAAGATCCGGCCGTCGGGCAGCAGATTGGCGACGCTGTGGTAGTTGCGCGCCACCGCCATGGACGCCGCGGGCGTGAAGTGCCCGGTAGCCGGATCCCAGATCTCCGGAGTCATGACGGACGTCGCGTCGCTGAAAGGTACCGGGTACGACTGTCCGCCGAACACCGCGACCTTCCCGTCCGGCATGACCACGCTGTTGCTGAACGCCCGCGCGAAGCGCATGTCCCCGGTGCGGGCGCTCACCGGCTGTCCGCTACCGCTCGCGTCGACGGTATAAGCACGATTCGTGGCCTTGGCCTTCTCGTAAGCGGTGGCACCGCCGAGGGTGAGCAACTTGTCGATGTCGTACGCGACCGCGTTGCCGTTCATCGTGTCCTGGCTGTCGGCCCGGGACCCGGCCGACGCGATGGCCCCGGCGCCCGTCGTGGTGATCCAGTTCATCTGCTTGCTCGGGCCGAGCTGCAGCAGCCGGCCGTCCGAAGTGGCGTGCAGCCACTCATGGTTGTCCGCCCGGTAGGGACCCGCCGGGTCCGCAGTCATGGTCGGGGCGACGGGAACGCCGGGCAGAGTGCGCCAGGTTCCCGTGGCAGGCGACCACACCTCGGCGCTCTTGCCGCCGACGCCGCCGCTCCAGGAACCGCCCAGGACAAAGGCCTCACCGTTGGACAGCAGAGTCATCGCCTGGTAGCCGCGGGGTATGTGCATGTCCGCAGTCGACGTCCAGGCATCCGTCGCCGGGTCGTAGATGCTGGCGCGCTCCGCGTTGCTGCCGCCGGTGACCAGGACGCGCCCGTCGGACAGGATGGCGATCCCCGGGCAGAACATGTCGTGCCCGGTGTTGTCGATGCGCCGCTGCGTGACCTGACCAGTCGTCAGGTCCATGATCGCGGTCTGGGTGTAGCCATTGCTGCCGCCGAACCGGTCGACGCCGTACGCCGACCAGGCGAGCAGCTTGTTGTTCGGCAGGACGGCCGTGGCCACCGGGACCAGGGGGAAGCCCTTCACCGGACCCCACGCACCCGCTTGGGCAGGATCCGCGGGCCCGGCCAACCGGATTTCGGCCGCCGAGGACCAGGGGCCGCGGCCGCCCGCCTCGGTGGTGGCGGTCAGACGTACATACCGGGCCGTCACCGGCCGGAAGAACGAGGCGCCCTTGACCGTGTCGTCGTCGGCCCAGGTGCCGGAGGCCACCGGCGCACCGAAGGACGCCCCGTCCGAGCTGGTGGCGACGGTGAAGGCGCCGATCCGCCCGTTCACGGCACCCTGACGCGGCTGGTAGGTGAGCTGGGAGACCGTGCGGGGCCTCTTCATGTCGATGGTGATGCTGTGCGGCAGCGGAGCCGGGGTCCCCGACCACTTGCTGTGCCAGATGGTGTCGGTATCGCCGTCCAGTACGTTGGCGGCGCGTCCGTCCTCCGCGGAGCTCTCCTCGTCGCTTGCCGTGGCGGTCCATCCCTCCCGCGACAGGTCGACGACACCGGCGGTCGAGCCGGGATCGCCGAGCAGGTCGAGTTCCGCCGCGGATGTCCACGGACCCCGTCCGCCCGCTTCGCTCAGCGCCGTCAGCCGCACGTACCGGGTGCCCTGCGCGGCGAAGGACAGCGTCTTGACCGTGGCGTCGTCCGCGAGAGTGCCGGAGGCCACCGGCCCGCCCCACATCCGGCCGTCGTCGCTCAGCCGGATCTCGTACCGGCCGATACGGCCGTTGGGGCTGACGGCCCGCGGCCGGTAGACGATCGTCGACACCACGGCGGTGCGGTGCATGTCGATGGTGATGCTGTGCGGCAGCGGAGCCGGGGTCCCCGACCACTTGCTGTGCCAGATGGTGTCGGTATCGCCGTCCAGTACGTTGTCGGCGCGTCCGTCCTCCGCAGTGCTCTCCTCGTCGCTGGCGGCCACCGTCCAGCCGTCCCGTGACAGCACCGGTGCAGCGGGTTCCATCGCGGATGCGGGCGCCACTGCGTGGTGTGGGGCGAACCCCGCACCGGTAGGGCCGGGCACCCCTGAGGTGCCGGCTTTTGCGTCTCCCTGGCCGAGGCCTGCCAGGGGGAGCAGGGCGGTGGCGACGGCCAACATCGCGACGAGGATGAGAGTGCGGGAACCTACCAGAGAACGCCATGGCTTACGGGATGAGCCGGATCTGGGAACACGCGGTATCGGCACGGTGATGTTCTCCGAAGGTGAGAAGGAGCCTTGCGGCGCCGCCAGATGATGACCATCAACAGCTGTGTGGCGCCAAGGCACGCTGATGGTTCTGAGCCAATGAAGGGAGGTAGGTGGGGTGGGGGTGGCACGGTCACCCCGAGACGGCGGCCACGCTTGCCCTGGGAGGGCCGAAACGGGGCGTCCGGTGTGTCCGGTATCTGCCGAACCTTGCGGTCCACCTAGTGCAACCGCGACTGCGACACACTCATGGCCCTGCACGTCGACCTGAGCGCCACCCAGTCCGTGCCGGTCGCCAACCTCAACGGCGACGACCTCGGCTTGACATCGCCGTCTACGAACTTCACGCGCAGAACGCGGGGTTGAACGGCGCCGCAGCCTAAGGCTCGGCGTCGAGGGGCCGGGGACAGCTCAACAGCTGACCCGTGTCGGTTTCGTGGCCGTACATGGATGTCAGCTGGCCGTAGTCGTGTTGACTAGGGTGACCCGCCTCCGCGACGGACACCTCGCGTTGGTGGAGCGGTCGCCCGCACTGTTCTTCTGGCCAAGTCCGCGGCTGTGCCCGATGCCGTGGCGCATGCCATGCTGCGCTCAGGGATCCAGTCTGCGCCGCCTGAATGGATCCTCGGATCGGTGATGGCGCACCTGGGTTGGGCCGGAGTCGGCCAGGGTTGGGCCGGCGCTCAGCGCGATCACGTAACCCGCCGGCGGTGAGTGCGACAGCACCTATGCGCCTGATCCTCATAGGGCGGTGTCCTTCCGGTGGAGGCATACGGGAGTGCCGCTGACGGGCCGTGCGAGTCAGCGCGACGAGCTTGTCCACCACCGATCACTAGGACAATCAGGAGCCGCTGAAATACGGATACGTAGAGCTCGTCACACGATCTTGTTGAACGGCCCTGTTCGGCCGTGTCCGGTGTGACGATTCGACCGTTCGGGATGGTGTGACTACCCGGCGGTGGATGGTGGACGATGACATGTGGGCGCTGATCGCGCCGCTGCTGCCGCCCCGGCCCGAGAAGGCTCGTGGCCCGCGGCCGGTGCCGGACAAGTCCACGTGGTCGAACAATGCCCATGCCAGATTCGCCCGGTCGAGGCCACTGCACCTGGCCAATGCGGCCGTTGCTGCGCCGACCAGAGTCGTGGCTCCTACGTCCTTGCCTGTCTGCCCGACGATGTGCAATCCACCTCAGCCGTCTGGTGCCAGGGCTGCTCCTCACCCTGCCATGACACCCGACCGGGCCCGGTACTGTCCGACGCCACGCAGCCGACCCGCCTGAACATTCTTCGTGTCCGAGCTCTTGACGCTGGTCACGAATCCGTCAGACTGTGCTGGCCCTGGCCTGCCCCGGATACGACAAGACCTCGACCATCTACCTTGCCGGACTCCATCTTGGTACCTCTTCATCTGGTCGGCGAGGTGCGGCTGGGAACAAGCGCGCTACGGTGAGCTGAGGGCCCAAGGCTCGCTGTGGTGCCGCCTCTCATCACCGAGTCAGGCTGGGCACTCGGCGCCTGCTGGGCTGGGGTGTCGCGTACGCCCCATAGGTAGTTGAGAGCGCCGACCAGCTGGGGCCGGTCGGAGTCCGGGCTCCTGGTGCGCTCCGCTCACGGGCGAGGGCGACGGCCCCAAGCGGTGATCATGCCGGGGGAGAGGTCGGCGAGCGTGGGTGATGACAGGTAGTCCAGGGCGTTGTCGAGTTCGCCCCGTTCCAGGGCGGTGCTGGTTTCCAGGGCGTCGCGCAGGCTGTGCCAGGTATTTTTCCAGAAGGCGGTGATCGGTGCGTCGACGGTCAGCGGTGGCAGGAGTACTTCCGCGCCGACCTCGAGGAGTCCCAGATCGTGCAGGCACTGTGGGTAGCGGGTCACCCAGGTGATGTCGGTTCCGATCCGCTCCCGCAGCACCTGCCACATGGCCGCCATGGTCCGCCGGTAGGCGTCGTGCGGGGAGTCGGCTGTGGTCAGGTCGACGGCGTCGCCGACGACCAGCCAGCCTCCGGGGGCCACCCAGTCGGCTAGACGCGCCAGCACGTCTGCGTGCTCGCGCAGGTGCATGAGGACGAAGCGGCAGTGGACCAGGTCGAACCTGCCCGGCGCCAGGTTCGGGTCGGTGACGTCCGCGGCCATCACCCGCAGTCGGCCGACCGGGGGCGCGTGCACGAAGCGCGGGTCGCGGTCCAGGGCCAGGACCTCGTCGGCGCCCGCCTCGTCGGCCAGCCAGCGGCTGATCGTCCCGGTGCCGGCGCCCACGTCGAGGCAGCGCCACCCCGGGCCGACGCCCAAGGCCGTGAGGCGTGCCCGTGTCGCCGTGTCGTAAGCCAGGGCGCCGTAGTCAATGCGTTCGCCCTCCCCCGTCTGATCGGGGGCGAAGAGGTCTGTTCCGTAGCGCCCGCCGTCCGGCGGTGGGCCGCCCAAGACGGTGGGATCCACGGGTGACTCGTCCACTGGAACTCCTTACCTATGGGCAATGCGGTGCTCCCGGGCCGCGCTGTCATGGATGTGGCGGGATTCAGCTCTCGGGGAGCAGGACGAGGCGGGCTGTCGCGTGTCCTTCCTCCAGCATGATGTGGTCTTGTTGGGCTTGCGAGAGCGGCAGGGTCTGGACCTCCCGGGCGCGCAGTGTTCCCTTGCCGAGCAGGAAGCCGAGCGCTACCGCGGCGTCGGCCAGTTCGTCGGCCGAGGCGCTGGAGATCGCGAAGCCGCGAAGGTTCGCGTCCCGACTGTAGCGCCGACAGGCAGGGGTGGGTGGGCGTCGAGGGTGGCCATCATGATCACCCTGCCGCGGTGGGCCAGGAGTGGGACGACCTGTTCGAGGTCGGGTTCGCTGGCAGCAAGGTCCCCACCCCCGACCGGGTGGGGACGGGCGTCCAACAAGCGATCGGTTCCTGGACGCCCTACTGGAGGTCGGTCAGCGAATCGCGGCAGAGTCCTTCGATCTCCTGGATCAGCTCCGGGCTGCATGCTCGGACGGCAGCGGGCCTCCGCTGCGCGGCGGAGGCGCAGATGGAGGAGAGGTGCTGTCTCGACATGCCGCTGACGCGGTCGGATGCGAGGAGACGCACCGCGCCGCCCTGGCCCGGGCCCGTGCTGAGAAGCGCGCCCGAAAAGCCCAGGGACGTTGACGGCTGCCGACAGCACGAGCGGCCGATGGAAGCGTCTCTGTCAGGTGCTGATGATCCAGGACAGCGTGGTAGTGCAGGTGCGGCCCTGTGAGTATGTGGCTGTGATGTAGAGGGCCTTGGCGTTGTCGGGGACCACTCCCTTGATCTTGTGGCTGTCCGTGTCGGTAAGGGTGCCGTCCGCGATGGTTCTCCCGTCGGTGGTCAGTGTCCACTGCACTTTGGGGCGGCAGCCCTTCGCGGGCTGGGCGGTGAGGTGGCCGGGCAGGGTGCCTTCCTGGTTGGTCAGCCTGAAGCGGGCCCGGACGGGATGGGTGCCGCCCACCGTCCAGGTGTAGGTAGTACTGCTCCCGCCGAAGGCGGAGGAACCCGACGTGTTGGTGGTGGGCTTGCTGCCGGATGCATAGGCGACCGGTGCCGACGCTGGTGTGACCCAGAGAGCAAGAAGAATCACGAGGGTGACGGACACGACCCAAGCACCAAAAAGTCCAAAACATCCTAGAAGGGTCTTGAGGACTCCTGCAGGGCTGACCTGTGATGCCGTGACGGGGAGCCGTGGCGTGTCGGGAGTGGCTCCCGGTCCGGCTGTGCCGGAGGACACCAAAGCGGACGAGGGCGCAGAGGTGTCCGGGCCGGTGGGTTCGCCCTGCGCGCCTGCCGGCCGGACGCCCTGCGGCGCGTCCAGGCCGACGGCTGGGCCGGGAGGAAAGTTGGGGGTGCCACCTGTATCGGCGGCCGGCAGCCGCATAGCTTGATACGGAGCCACGCCGGGTTGTGCGGTGCTCTGCTCCACAGGTGCATTTGGGTCGGCGCTCCCGGGCGGCTCTGCCGGGCTGTCGGGCAGGTCGACGTCAGGCTTCGGCTGCGTGGGAATGGCTGCCATCGCGGCGTGGCCGCCCGAAGTCAGGCCTGGCGGCTGGTCCTCTGAGCTGCGGATATGGGTTGCCTCAGGTCTTGCGTCAATCCAGGCCGGTTCGCCGGGGCCCAGTTCTTGGTGCTGGGCGAGAACCTGGCTGACGATGTCATCGAGGTCAGAGTTCAGCGCTCGCTCGGCAACGAATGAGGTCAGCTGAGCGTCCTGTTGTACCGCGTTCTGCTGCGCCGCACGCAGCTGAGCCTGGGCCTGGCGCAGTTCCTCCTTCAAGCGGTCGATGGCCTGCTGAGCCTGATCCTGCTCCACGCCGGCTGCTGCGACGAGCGCGTCGGCACGGTCTTGCTGTGCCTGAAGCACCCGTGTGGCCTCCTCCCGCGCGGCCTCCGCCTCGGCTCGCGCTACCGCAGCCTGGCTGCGAGCGGCATCGGCGTCGGCCCGCGCCGAGCGGGCCGCAGCGTGGCCGGCCTGGGCCTGATCACGCCAATGGGTCTCCCGCGCCTGCATAGCCGCCTCGACCACCGCGGCTTGTTCAGCGACCGTCTGCAAGGTCTCGCAGGCCTGGGCGAGTCGCTCCAGCAGAAGGGCCTCCCTCTCCTGCCAAGCCTCCCGCTGCGTCGCCGACTCCTGCCGGAGCTCCTCTTCCTCCCGCAGGTGCCATTCAGCCTGTTCCTGCCATTGCTCGACCTGCGCCCGGGCCGTGGCCACGTCCTGACGCAGCCTGGCCGCCTCGGAGGAGGCATCGTCCAGCTCGTGTCTCACACGCTGCTCACGTACACGCAGGCGGTCCAGCTCCTGCCCAGCGGCTCTCAGCGCCCGCCGGTGAACCGCCTGCGCCCGCCGTGCACGCTGCACCCGCTCATTCGCCCGCGCCGCCCGGTGCCTGTGCTGCTCCAGACTCGTCGCAAGCCGGGCGATCTCCTGCTGCTGAAAGCCCACCAGCAAAAGTGCACTGGAGTACCCGTCGACAACCTCGTACACCTTGTACACGAAAGGCAGACGCTCTTGCAGCGCCGGCTTGTACGCCGCCCACAGCTCCTCCAAGTCATGGCGCTGCGGCGCCCCACGCTCTTCCTCAAGGATCCGTAAGAGATCGAAAAGGACATCGCGCGTGGGCACCATCTCGCCCTTGGCCATCCGCTGCACGGACGGCTCTCCGCGTCCCGACCGCAGCGGGTCCGTCCGCTTCGCTCGCGCAGCGTCAGGCTTGTCGACTTGGGCGTCAGGCTTGTCGTCCTGGGCGTCAGGCGGCGCCGCCTTCAGCAGACGCTGTGCGATGTCCTTCAGCGTCAGCGGCGGATCACCGTTCATGAGCGGATCGAAAACGATACGGCGCACCGTGACTGTCCAACTGAAAACCGGCACGGGTAGGCCTTTAGCGACGGCCCCTAGACGCCGGCCGGGACGGGCCATGTTCATTCCCCCCTGGACCAATTGCTGGTCATGTTCTGAATCAATCCTGATCCCGCAACCGTGGAGCGCAGATCGCCCAACCACGGACACAGGAGGCCACCATGGCGCGTTCCACACCTACTGCGCAGGCCAACCGCCAATCCCGCCCCAGCCGCACCACCGCCCTGGTCGGTGCAGGCATCAGCAGCGTCGGCAGCCTGGCAGCCTCCTTCGCCGGCGCACCCTGGGGCGTAGTCCTGACGGTGGCACTCACTGGCCTGCTCACCGTGCTGGCGCAGTCCGTCATCCACGGCACCATCCCGCAAGACTCCGCGGACCGGCTCACCTGGTGGCAGGCCTACTGGACACACCGACGCGAACGCACCCGTCTGAACACCCCACCCGAGCAGCACCCTCCCGCCTGACACGAGAGGTGGACCTTCGTGCAGGGGGCTGCGTACAAGCTAGGCAACGGTGTCGTGACCCCGCTCATCCTGTGGTGGGAGCCCGCTACTGAGCTCTGGCCGGCCTGGCCCAGGGCAGGGCCGTCCCCAGTGAACCCGAGGTTCGCGAGCTCGTGGAATCGTCCAGTCATCTGTCCGGTCCCGTATGGCTTCGTACGTGGCAAGGAGCAGCGCTTCCACAGCAGTTCGAGCGGCACCGCGGATGCCGGCTCCCCTCGGATGTTCACGGCTTCGAGAGGCGGCGCCCTTGGTCCAAGCGTCTGCGGCTGATCGCCAGCTGAGGACAAAAGCGTTGGCTTCGGGCGTAGGCGGCCGGTTGTAGTCGCGCCGTTGGCGACCACCGCGCCCCGGGTCAGAGGTGCCTCCCGAAGCCGTGAACACCGCCTCCTCGTACGATCGTTCGACGCCCGGAGTCGTGTCGAAATGACGACGTGACTCGCGTACAAAGCCACCGTGGCCACGTTGGAGACCACCATGGCGTGCTTGACGTCGTACAGCATGACGCTCAGGTACGCCCCGTCACCGCCCAGTTCGGCGGCGTGCCGCTCCCAGGTGGCCATAAGGATGTGCGAATACGCTCTGGACGCCCCACACCCCTGCGAAGGTCAACACCACGGCGATCTGAGCTAGGCGGTCTCGTTTGGATCAGCTGGCTGACCAGAGGAAGATCCCTGCGATGTGGAGTCCGGGCAGGTAGATGGTGGCGGTCTTCTCGTAGCGGGTGGCGATTCCTCGCGATTGCTTGAGGCGATTGATGCATCGCTCGACGGTGTTGCGCTGCTTGTAGGTCTCGCGGTCGAAGGCCGGTGGTCTTCCGCCCCGGCACCCGCGACGCAGTCGATGACCGCACTGGTCTGCTGGAACGGGGATCAGCGTCCGGATGCCGCGCTTGCGCAGGTGTTCCCGGATCGCACGGGACGAATAGGCCTTGTCGGCCAGGACCACGTCCGGCCTGGTGCGGGGTCGTCCTCGAGGTCGAGCAATGCGCAGGCGAGCCATGACGTCCGTGAAGGCGGGTGCGTCTCCGGCCTGACCTGCGGTGAGATGTCATTCCGACTGTGCACTGTTCTCGGAGATCGCTCGCCCCGACTGATGACGTTGAACGGATTCCAGGGGAAGTGAATCAACGACCAGGCATCCCGCGGCGGCCGCCTTCCCCCGGACAGTTGCCGCAGGGTGGCCCGGCGACAGGGTCGGCCGGGCCCCACTGTAGTCAGCGAGTGTCGGTGCGCTTTTCGAGGCGGGTGCCGTGGCGAAGGGTGATCGACATCAGGTCGCTGGGGGCGTCCAGCTCCAGACGGTGCCAGCGGCCGCGGGGGACGATCACGGCAGCGCCCGACGTCAACTGCACCATGTCCTCGGCGCCGCCGGGCTCGGTGGGACGGAAGTAGAGGCGGACGCCGCCGGTCAGGCAGCACACCGCCTCCTCGGCCTCCGGGTGCATCTCCCAGTGGTCAGCGTGAACGTCGGCGTCGGTCTCCACGTGGAACGTCGCGATCTGCCAGGCACCGGAGTCACTGCTCGTCATCCGCCGTTCGGCGACTCGGATATCGCCGTCGGGGTGGATGTGCAGTGCCGAAGCGAACAGGTCGATGGACGAGAGGGGTGTTGTCGTCATGATGGCGTTCCTTCCAGTCGGTTCTCTGCGGAGGCGGCGGATCGCGGGACAGGTGTTCCGGCGCGGCGGCGGGGCAGCACGCCGATCGCCACGACTGCCGCGAGAAGGAAGAGGGCGGCGGCGGTGGCCAGGCCCAGTGCGTAGCCGTCGTTGAGCGCGGCGGGGTCAGTGGCCGTGCCGGTGCGGTGTACGGCGACGGTGGCCAGGGCGGCCAGGCCGATGCAGCCACCGAGTTGGCGGGAGCTGTTCATGAGGCCGGAGGCCATGCCTGCCTCGCGGTGGGCGACTCCGGTGGTCGCGGCGGCGGCGACCGGGGCCAGGACCAGTCCGGCCCCGATGCTGGTGATGACGGACGGGCCGAGTACGTCGGTGAGGAAGCCGCCGTCGGGGCTGATGAAGGCGAACCAGGTCAGGCCCCCGGCGGCCAGCAGAGCGCCGGGTACCAGGGATGTGCGGGGGGTGTGGGTGGCGGTGACGCGGGTCGCGACGATGGTGCCCGTGACCAGCCCCACGGAGAAGGGCAGGAACGCGGCGCCGGTCGCTGCGGCGCCCATACCCAGGACTTGTTGCATGTACAAGGACACGAAGTAGAACGCCGTGAACTGCCCAGATGCGGCCAGGAACACCAGCACGTTGGCGCCGGCGACCCAGCGGCTGCGCAGCAGGCCGAGGCGCAGTAATGGTGCTGCGGCCCGGGTCTCGGCGAGGACGAAGGCGGCCAGCAGCACGGCCGCGCCAGCGAAGGTCCCCAACGTAGAGGGGGAGTCCCACCCGAGGGTGTCGGTGCGGACGACACCCAGGACCAGCAGCCCGATTCCGCCCGTCGCCAGGACGGCACCCAGCGCGTCCAGCCTCTCGCGCCGGGCGGGCTGAGTTCCGGCGGGCACGCCTGCGGGGACCAGCGCCAAAGCCGCCGCCACGATGGGCACGTTGATCAGCATCACCCAGCGCCAGCCCGCGTACTCGGTCAGCAGCCCACCCGCCAGCACGCCCAGAGCTCCCCCTGCGGCGTTCACCGCGCTCCACACTCCGAGTGCGCGGACGCGCCTGGGGCCCTCAGCGAAGGTGGTGGCGAGCATCGCCAGCCCGGCCGGCGCGGCCGCGGCGGCGCCCAAGCCCTGCCCGGCGCGGGCGGCGATCAGTTGCCAGGGCGCCTGGGCCAGCCCGCCCGCCAGCGAGCACAGCCCGAAGACGGCCAGGCCCAGCACGAACAGCCGACGTCGGCCGTACAGGTCGCACGCGCGGCCCCCCAGCAGCAGAGTCCCGCCGAACGTGAGCGCGTAGACGTGCACGACCCACGACAGGTCGAGCGGCGCGAATCCCAACGCGGTGCGGATTGCGGGTAGTGCGACGTTGACCACCGACATGTCCAGGGCGACGACGAATTGGGCGACGGTCGCCGCCGCCAGCACCGCTCCAGGGCGCCCTCGCGAGTTTTTATACATGTAAGGAAAGTACGCTCGGAGATCGTCGTTGTCGACACCTGGGGGATGATGAGGGCATGCCGCAACCCTCCGTACCGCGAAAATCCCTCGGCCGACCTCCCCGCATCTCCCGCGAGGAGGTCGTCGAGACGGCCCGCCGTATCGTGGACGCGGAAGGCGTGGACCGGCTGACCATGCGGCGGCTGGCCACAGAGGTCGGTAGCACTCCGATGGCGCTCTACCACCACGTCCGCAACAAGGAGGAACTGCTCGTCCTCCTGCTGGACGACTACGCCGCGCGGACGCTGCACCGACCCGAACTGCCCGCCCAGCCCCGCGAGCGGATCGTCGTCGCCGCTGCCACGATCCACGAGGCGCTCGCCGCATGCCCCTGGATCGTGGAGGTGCTGACCGCCGACGACCTGATGTCCACATCCGCCCTGTGGTTTGTCGAGCAGATCGTCGACGGACTGGTCGAATGCGGCCTGCCCATCGAGCGGGCCGTACACGGATACCGCACGATCTGGTACTACACCGCCGGAGAGATCGTGGTCCGGACAACAGTGGCCCGGCGGCGCACCGACGATGACCGTCCTACCTACCGGGAGCGAGTCTTCGCCGATCTCGACCCGAGCGAGCTACCACGCTTGGCGCAGGTCGCGGACCAATGGGCACCGCTGACCGCCGAGGACACCTACCTGGACGGGCTCCGTGCCCTGGTGGACGGCCTCCTGACTCCCTACTGACCGGCTCCTTGACTGCCGGGAGGGAGCGGGAGGGGGTATTCCGATGCACTATTCCCCTTTTTCTCCTGCTTGTTGGCCTCATCCTCGGCTCGGGAGGCGAGGACTCGGCCCAGTCGCGTCGGGCGTAGGCGACCCAGCGGAGCCCGGGGTGGCGGTGCATCCCGGTCACGTCGGCGAGGATCGGGCTGGGGGATCAGCAGTGAGGGCGGCCGGCGCCGCGTTGCGCGCGGTGCGAACCGGGATGCCGTGCCGGTGGAGTTCTGGGTCATGCCGTGCGTCGAGACGGCTTGCCCGGAACCATGCCTGGGAAGAGCCACCGGGGGCCTGGGCGGGATCGTGAGAGCCACGACCGTAGCTGAGGCTGTTCGGGCGAGGCTCCGAAGGGGCTCGGCGAGTCGTGGAGGCATTAGAGCCTGTTCTGAGTCGGGATCAACGAGGCAGCCGTGGCTTTGTTCACGAAGACCAACAGCATCTGGACACGAGATTGGGCACCACCCGAAGCACTGCAGAAATGGAACAGTTCATGGCTTCGGGCAGGGCGGGCCCCTGCCGAGTTGGCAGGGGCCCGCGGCATAGACAACAGAGGAGCGCCAGGACCTGCCATTGATGGCAGCATCCTGGCCGGCACCGCCTACCGTCTACTGGCCCGGCGGCGGGGCCGGCCCGCGGCTAGCTCAGATGCCGGGTGAAGAACCGGGCCGCGGTGTCCCCCGCGAACTGCGGGACGCCGGTGTGTCCGCCCATGTTGGCGTGCAGGGACTTCTCCTTGGAGCCGAAGGCGTCGAACAGGTCCAGGGCGGCCTGTCGGTCGTTTCCTTCGTCGTCCCACTGCAGAAGGACGTGCAGCGGAATGGTGACCTGGCGGGCCTCCTCGAACAGGGCGCGAGGCACGAAGCTCCCGGCGAACAGAACGGCGGCCGAGATGCGCGGCTCGACCACCGCGAGCCGGAGGCCGATGGAGATCACTCCCCCCGAGTACCCGACCGGGCCGCCGATCTCGGGCAGTGACAGGAGGGCGTCCAGGGTGGCCCGCCATTCCGGGACCGCCTTGTCGACCAGCGGGAGGATGAGGGCGTCGACGATCTCGTCGCTGACCGGCTCGCCGGCCTCCAACGCCCTGCGCAGGTCGGCGCGGGCCTGCTCGGCGGCGGGCCAGCGGGGCCGGTCGCCGCTTCCGGGGAGCTCGATGGTGGCCGTGGCGAAGCCATCCGCCGCGGCGTGCCGCGCGCGGGCCACCAGTCGGGGGTACATCTTGCCCAGCCCGAGGGGAGGGTGGCCGAGCAGGATCAGCGGCGCCGGTGCGGATGCGGATCCGGGCGTCCACAGGATGCCGGGGATCTCGCCGAGGGTGAATTGGCGTTCGAGGACGCCGTCGTCGAGGCGCTGCTCGGAAGTGAAGTGCATGGTCGTGCCTTTCGGGAGTGCTCAGAGCGGCGCTCCCGGACGACCTATCGCCCGACCGTGACCCCGGAGGGGAGCACCCATGTCAATACGTTCACGGGTACCACCTCCTCGTTCTCTCGCACGGCCTCCGGAAAAGTAGCAGTGGTCGCAGTGGTCCGCCAAACGGGTTTTTGCGGAGGCTTTCGGGGCAGGAGCGTGTGCCAGCCCTGGTCGGCGAGGCGGGCGCAGGCGCCGGCGACGGGTCCGAGGAGGGGGCTGGGGGCCGGCGCGGCCACGGCCTCGTACTGGACGGTGAGCCCGGGAAAACCGAGCAGGAGCCCGCCTGCGGCGGCGCCCTTCATGACATCGCGCCGCGTGAGTTCCACGCCGTCCGCCTCCTGGGGTGTGCCGGAGTCCCCCTCATCGAGCGGTGATTCTGTCGCCTCGGGGCGCAAACACCCGACGAACGACGCGTGTTTGCGCCCGAGCGGGCCGAGGGATGTAGCTCAGCGGCGGCCTGAACGCCGGACGAGGTGGGGACAGCCGTCAAGGGCGCCTTCGACGTCGCTCAAACGCTCCGCGCACCCTGGACCGGCCGCCACCGCCCTAGTGCTGGCGGGCTATCGGGCAGCCCCTCCCTCGTGGCACCCGTCCGCAGGTCAGCGCCGGGTTGGATCGGGGAACCAAGCCGAGCAACTCTGAGGACAGCCCGAGCACCGAATGGGGTGCCACACGGCCAAGACCTGGCGAGGAAGACCCTATTGACAGTCACGGGGTCCCGGATCGTTCACGCCATCGCAAGAGGTCTCCCCGCGCCACGATCACGGTGGGGTGGTCGGGACCCAGCACGCGGACCATGTCGGCCAGCAGCTCAGCGAAGGCATTCGCGGCTCCCGCCGCGTCCCCGGCTTCTCCTCGCCAACGAGCCAGATTGCGGCGGGCAGTGAGGGTGTCGGGGTGGTCGGGGCCCAACACGCGCAGTCGGTCTGCCAGCAGCGTCTCAAAAGCAGCTGTGGCTCCCGCGGCGTCCCCCGACTCGCCCTGCCAGCGCGCGAGACTGTGGCGGGCAGCGAGGGTGTCGGGGTGGTCGGGGCCCAACACGCGCAGTCGGTCTGCCAGCAGCGTCTCAAAAGCAGCTGTGGCTCCCGCGGCGTCCCCCGACTCGCCCTGCCAGCGCGCGAGACTGTGGCGGGCAGCGAGGGTGTCGAGGTGGTCCGGGCCCAACACACGCAGCCGGTCTCCCAGCAGCTCCTCTACAGCAGCTGCGGCTCCCGCCGCGTCCCCGGCCTCTCCCCTCCACAGGGCGAGACCGTGGCGGGCAGCGAGGGTGTCGGGGTGGTCGGGGCCCAACACGCGCAGCCGGTCTGCCAACAACTCTGCGAAGGCAGCTTCGGCTCCCGCCGCGTCCCCGGCCTCCCCCCTCCAGTGAGCCAGATACTGGCGGGCAGCGAGGGTGTCGGGGTGGTCGGGGCCCAACACGCGCAGCCGGTCTGCCAACAACTCTGCGAAAGCAGCTTCGGCTCCCGCCGCGTCCCCGGCCTCTCCCCTCCACAGGGCGAGACCGTGGCGGGCACCGAGGGTGTCGGGGTGGTCGGGGCCCAACACGCGCAGCCGGTCTGCCAACAACTCTGCGAAGGCATCTGAGGCTCCCCTCACGTCCCCGGCCTCCCCCCTCCAGTGAGCCAGATACTGGCGGGCAGCGAGGGTGTCGGGGTGGTCGAAGCCAAGGTACTGGTGGGTCGCGGAGGCGAGGTGCTCGAAGTAGTAACGGGCGGCGTTGAACTGGCCGGACTGGCCTAGGCTCTTGCCGGCTTGGTACAGCACCTGGTGGGCGTCGGGACGGTACAGGGCGCTTTCTGCGTGACGGATGAGGGCGTCAGTGTTGGTGCGCAGGGCCTGGGCGAAAGTGGTGTCGCGTTCGACTTCGGGCCAGGCTGCCATGAGCGCGTCGGCTGCGGTCCGAGCGAGTCGGTCGAATTGCGAGGTGCCGAGGGTGTCACGGGTTGCACGCTGAACCAGCCCGTGGATACGGACTGTCGGGGGATAGGTGGGGGAGTGGTCGATCAGGCTGACTCGGTGCAGCGCGCGCAGGGCCTGGACGGCGTCGCTGGGGGAGACCGGGGAGTAGGGGGCGGTGCGGCTTTGACCGTCCGGGGACCGGTGTGCGGCGAGGTAGGTGAGAACTGGCAGGCTCGTCAGAACGGCCTCGGGAATTTCGTTGGCGTCGAGCATGGCAGCCAGCTGGAGCATGGGCCGTGGGAGGCCGTGGGGTCGCAGTTGGTCGGCGTGGTCGATGGACAGTGACCAGGTGGCGGCGAGCGGAAGGGCGCCGTCGCCATGGAAGTAGTCGGGGGTAGCGTCTATGAGTCTGGTGGCACGGTCGACCAACATGCGGTGGTACGTGGCCACGTCCTGCCCCGAGTCGATGAGGTAGGCAGCGGCCTGGGCCAGCGCCAGAGGCAGATGGCCTAGCTCGTGGGCCAGGTCGGCAAGCCCCTCAGCGGGCTCGCTGCGACCATGGGCGGCCAGGGATTGGGTCAGATAGGCGAGGGCTTCATCCTGGGTGAATAGGTCGACCTCGATCAGGTGGCGGCTGTCCGCGGTCAGCATGACGTCGCGGCGGCGTGTGGTGACCAGAGTCCGGCCATACGGGCTGGCGGGCGGCCAGAAGCCTTGCAGATCGTTGGGATCGGTGACGTCGTCCAGCACGATCAGCCACCGGCACGGCCTGGCACCCGCCTTGGGCTCCAGGAAGGCCAGGAACCCTACCGCGGCCTGCTCGGGGTCATCGGGGTTCGCCCGGCACAGCTCGACGCCGGCCTGCGCATAGCTGCTGACCACCGCTGGGCGGGTGCCGGCTGTCACCCAGACAAGGACGTCCAGGCCGCCGTCTGCCCAGGCGCTACGGGCGTATTCGGCAGCCAGCTGGGTCTTGCCCACCCCGCCCATGCCGGTCAGGACGGGGCTCAGCAGGGCGGTTCCGCCGCGGTCGATCGCCGCGCGCAGCCGTTCTGATGCGGCGCGGTGCTGGAAGGACCGTGCCGACGAGGGGATGATCCCCACCTGGTGCGGCCAGGGGGCCGGCTCCCGCGCCGTGTACGGGTGCAGCGTCACCTGATGGATAGTGCTGGCGGTGATCGCGCCTGATGCGTCAGCAGTCACGTACGCGATGCTCTTCGCGTCGACGTGCTGGGCTTGGGGCGGAGGGGATTCGCGTCCGGACAGGTTCCTCCACATCCGCCGGAGCAGACCTCCACCGCGGTCTGGGGCAGGTGCTTGTCTGTCTGACACTTCCTGCTCGGCGGTCGGCTCGAGTGCCTCCTCGGCTGTCGTCGTGAGCGGAGCGGACGTTTCGGGGGCGGCTGCTGGTTGAGCTGCCGTTGTGCTGTCCGCGGTGTCCGGCGCGGTGCCAGACTCTCTGTGCGTGCTGTTGATGCCAAGCAGTCTGAGTGTGCTGGCGCTGGCTTGGGCGAATGGCGTGAGGTCGGCGGGCAGGTCGTGCGGGGCGTCGCCGGTGTGCAATACCGCCTGGATGCCGTGGGGGGCATATGGGTGGTCAGCCAGATGCGCGTTCATCGCCTGATGGACGAGCCGCAGGTCTCGTCGCGTCAGCTCCTCTTGAAGCCGGCGTCGGGCGTCGGGGTCGAATGTCAGAACGGGGTCTTGTCCGTCCTGATGTGACACGGTGAGCAGTCCGCAGGTGAGGACTTCGGCCACATCCGACAGGCCCGTTGTGGGCATGGCCCGCTCTCGTAGGACTTTGAGCATCGGCACGGTGAAGCTGTCCAGCAATGAGACGAGGACCGTCAGCCGGGCAGCGGCGGGCGGTGCGGTGCGCAGGAAGGCATCGGCGAGTGTGGAAGGGGCGAAGTTGTCATCTCCCTGCCGGTTTTGGGGCGGATGGTTCTCGGCCGGGACCAGGACTGCCTCGCAGCCGTTGGGGTCGGCGCGCATCACTGTGCGCGCCCAGGCGCGTAGGGCGTGGGGGGTGCAGGTCAGTACGGGCAGCGCCTGTTCGGCCACGTCAGGGTTGGCTGGTCGGCGGGGGGTGGGGCGCAGGGTGCTCGTGGGAGCGGCTGGGTAGGGGGCGACGGCCTGGCAGGGCGGGTGGTTGAGCGCCGAGCGGTGCCACAGGCGGCGGGGGAGGGGGTTGATGAGGGCGAGCGGAGCGGACCGCGCCCAGGTTCGGAGCATCCGCCACGGTTTCTGTTGGCGCCAGCCAGGTGCCGCGCAGTCCGTGAGCACGAGCAGAAGGCGCCTGCCGCGGGGGCTGCCACTGTGTTGGGGTGCTCGGCGCCAGGGGACTGCGTGCCCTTGGTGGTCGTGGAGTCGGGGTGTGCCGTCCTGCCAGCTGAGGGGCCAGATGTGGACGGAGCGGAAGGCTCCGAGGTCGTGCATGACCCGGCCGAGCGCCTGGGTGAGGTCGTTCCACAGCGTCATGGTCAGCGAGGTGTCCACGACGACGACGATCTCGAACCATCGTTCGGGAGAGGGAGCGAAGACTGGCAGCAGGGTGCCGCTGCGGGCGTAGTGGTCGATGGTGGCGTCGATGTCGAGCCGGGGGCGCAGACCGTGTGGCCACGGCTTGAGGAACGGTTGTAGCGCGCGTCCGAGGGCCAGGGCTTCGGGCAGGGGAGCGGGGCGTTCGACGGACAGTGGTACGCCGCGGACGGGTGTACCGCCGCTTGGACGGCGGGCGGACACGGATGACGGGTCGGGGTCGGGTGGCGGCGGTGTTGCCGTTGATTCGGGCGGCTGTGGCTTGCTGGAAGGGAGGGGCGGCGGTGGAGGAGGAGCGTCGGGATTCGTCGGGTGTGAGGGGCTGGTGCGGGCTGCGGCGAGCCAGGCGGCGTCGGCGAGCAGGACGGGGTCTGCGTCGTCGACCAGTGCGTGGACGGCTGAGAGCAGGCGCGCCAGGCTGTCAGTCACGGGCGAGTTCTCGTAGCAGCAGCGCCCGCAGTTCGTCCGCTTGACGGCCGCTGGGACCCCCGGCGGCGCTCAGGAGTGCGATGGCGTTGAGAAGTTGGTCGACGGCGAGGTGCTCGCCCTGCGTGATACGCCTGTCGAACTCGTCGATCAGGTCCGCGGCCGCGTCATCGGCTTGACCCAGGTGGGCGCTGACGATGGCGGTGAGATCTTCGGGGGTGAGCTTGGGCATCTTGAAACGGATGCAGCGCCGGAGGAACGCGGGAGGGAAGTCGCGTTCACCGTTGCTGGTCATGACGATGAAGGGGAACTCCGTGCACTTGACCAGGCCGTTGGTGATCTCGTGTGAGTCCTGACCTCCCCAGGTTCGTACCCGCACTTTCGGCTCCCGGTAGCGAACGAGTTCTGGAATCTCGTACTGGCCGCTTTCAAGCGCTTCCAAGAGGTCACTGGGCAGGTCGAGGTCGCTCTTGTCGATCTCGTCGATGAGCAGTGCCCGGGGCCGGCCGGTGGGCAGCAAGGCGGTGCCGAGTGGGCCGAGCTGCAGGAAGGGCGCGATGTCGTCCTTCGGGGGCATGTCGGTGTTGTCGCTGTGCTGCGCCAGGTTCTGTGCGTGGATGCGTCCCAGCGCGTCGTAGCGGTAAAGGGCCTCACTCAGGGTGCTGCGGGAGGTGATGTGCCAGCGCAGGACCTCTCCCAGGCCCAGCTCGTGCGCGACCTGATCGACGACGCTGGACTTCCCCGAACCGGCAGGGCCGGTGATCAGCAGCGGGCGGCGCAGGTGCAGGGAGGCGTTGACGGCGTCCGTCATGCCGGGCGGCGGCTGGTATTGCTCGTGCTGGGACGTGCGCGGGAACGTCCGCCAGGGGGGCGGGGGTGCGAGGCTCGCCTCGCGGTGCACACCGTCGCCCCGGTAGTACGGCATCCAGCTCACAGTGCCTCCTTGGGTGCGGCCACCGTGCGGACGGCAACCAGCCGGCAGAATTTCAACCACGTCTTGTCGTGAGAGACGGCGTGCAGGTCGCAGAGACACTGGCCGGCCAGATGGCTCGTTTCATGATGACGATAGGCCTCGGCGAAGTCCCACGGCTGTCTGTGCCAGTAGGTGCGTACGCGCGCGCGGAAGGCGTCGTCCAGGTCTGGGGCGCCCGGACGGGGCCAGACGATGATGGGCACGTAGGGCAGCAGCACGGGCAGCGCGCGGTCGAGGGTGACGGACGGGCCGAACCCGACGGCCGCCCCCATGCGTCCTGTGGCCAGCTTTCGTCGCAGCCCTTCCTCGGCTTCAATGTGGAAAGAGCTGGAATCCAGCCAGGTGACGGGTTCGGCGCAGCCGGCCATCTCCTGCAGCGCTTTGTGGGCCGCGTCGTTGATCTCCGCCATGTTCTCGGCGTTGGACACACCGGGGTCGGGGCTCAGCCGCCCGCTCCACCGCATCAATATCGAGTGTTTGGCGCCGAGCGTGAAGGTTCCGAGGGGTTCGTCCTCGAGGGCCCATGGTTTGTTCATCAGGTCGGTCAGGAGACTTACCGGGGCCACGATGTCCAGGTGGCCGAGTGTCTCGTTTTCCCGCAACTCCTCCTGCCACGCCCAGGTCAAGGCATGGTTGATGACGGTCATGATGCTGCGCAGGTCGTGCCCGGCGGAGAGAGGTTCACCGGTTGTGGGCTGTCCGTCGCGGGTGAGCCAGTACTCGGCTTGTCCTGGAGAACTCCTGCGTATGTCGGCGAGACTGACAACAAGCCGCAGCGCCGGCGTTGGCCGGGCGAACTCGTGCAGTGCGTCGCTGAGTTGGGTGATAAGCCCCCGCGGGCCCGCCCACTGGGTCAGCCGGGCATCAGCGCGGTCCGTGCCGGTGAGGTGGGCCAGCGCGGCAACGATCCGGGCGAGGACCGCGCCCGGGGCGGCGGTCAGGGGCTGGGCTTCGAAGACGGCGTGCTCAACCATGTCCTGGAGGGGGTTGGCCGACTGATCGGCAACCGGCAGGCCCGCGAGCCGAGCGGCGGTGCACAACCGGCCGCTGGTGAGCGCCCCAGGGAACATGTCACCGAGGAACTCGGCGGTCACCGTGCATTCCATCAGCCCGGCAACCGTGCACGCCATGCGCGCCGACGCGGGCGACGGCGAAATCTCCGCGACCAACTCCTTCTGCCATTGCACCAACTGGGCAAATGACAGGGCCGTGGGCGTGACTGTGTCAGGTCGCCACGCGGTCAATGCCTCGCCAACCTCGCTGACCCCGAGAAGGCCGGCGGCGTTCTCCCTGCTCAGAGCCCGTCGCAATTCCGGAGTCAGGTCAGAGGCGTTGCCGCGTAAGACCTGCACCACGACCTGCTGTCCGATGTAGGTCACACTGCTGCCGTCGCCGAGGGCGCTGTATTGCACGTCATGGCCGACACCGACGGTCTTCGTTCCCTTGGCGTTGACTCGCGAGGAATTCCCCCGGCCGAAGCGCCGCCAGATGCTGAGCGTCAACGCTCGTTGTCCTCGCCGGTCCGTCGCTCGCTGTCCTCGCCGAGCGCGCTGTCGACCATGTTCCCGCCCACGGCCGTCGCGCCGCCGCTTGCCGAGACGTCGTGGCGGACCGGAGCTCCAGGAGACTGTGCCGGCGGCGAGGACGGCGTAGAGGGGCCAATGACTTTGGAACGATCACCTATCGCGCTGCCCTGGACATCACCTGCGACGCTCAGCGATCGCCGGCCGCGTGCACGGACAGCGACCGTAGTCGCCGCTGGGCCGGCATTCGCCGGGGTGACCAACAGTGTGATCACCGACAGGGCCAGTCCGATTACCGCCACTACGGCGCTGACGACGCTGGCCGTGCCATCCGCCACGCGTAGATCGAGCCCGGCCGCAATCACCAGTCCGACGATCACCACAAGACAAATAACCCCTACTGCCCAAGCCAGCGCACGGCGCACACCAGCAGACATAGCTGCCTCCATCCCCCAAGTGCACGTCTTCCAGCAGGAAGGTAGCGTCACTACCCGATCGGTGAAGGGAAACCGCGAAACTTCATGGAAGGCCCAGGTCAGAGACCTTGGCTGTGCAGCGGGTCACCGGCGGCACCGATCGCGGACCAAAGGCCCGGGAGTTTCTGGCGGGCGGAAGCGACGTCGCCGCCTCGTCCTTCGACGACGGCTTCCATGGTCGGGTCAGGGCCTAGGCCTGCCCGGCGAGGGGATGCCTTCGCGTCTCGGCGTGGCGGAACTTACGGTTTGTGGGTTACCCAGAGCAGCTCCGCCGGCCAGCGGTGTGCCCAGTCGGGTGGGTCGGTTTCGTTGTAGCCGTTGGGTGTTCCGAGTTCGGGCCGCGGCTCGATGAGGTCGTCGATGATGAGACCCGCGCCGCGCAGGACCTTGACCCAGTCGCCGTAGGTGAGCTGATAGCTGGTCGCGCCGTCGTCTTCGGCGATGGTGTTCAGCCCGAAGTAGTCCTGCTGCAGCGTCGTGGTCACGCGGCTGGCGGCTTCGTCGTAGCAAGCTTCGAACCATGGGCTGGCGACGTTGAACACCAGGCGCCCGCCTCGGCCCAAGACGCGTGCGGCCTCCGGGACGGCCAGGTGCGGGGGCGCCCAGCTGAGCCCACCGAAGTCGCAGAACACCAGGTCGAAGCTGTCGGCGGCGAAGGGGAGTTGTTCGGCGGCGCCTTGCACTAGCGGGTAGCGGACCGCTCCCATCGCGCGTGCCGCTGCGGCGAGTTGGGCTTCGGACAGGTCGAGCCCGACCACGGTGGCGCCCTCGGCGGCGAGCGCCCTGGACCACTGGCCGGCGCCGCAGCCGAGTTCGAGGACGCGCTTGCCGGTGACGTCGCCCAGGGCGTGCAGGTGCGCGTCGGGGATGGAGTACATGCCCCACAGCCGGGGTGTGGCGCCGATTTGCGGGTCGTGCTTGTGCTGGTAGGCGCTGCTGATCTGGTTCCAGAGCCGCCGGTTGGCGGGGATGCTGTCCACGTGCCGACTCCAGCACTGCCTGCCGGGGGCGGTCAACACGATTAGGGCACTGGCCGGCCCCCCTCGGTCCGGCCCTGGCTCGGCCCATGATCCGCCGGACGAGCCCTAGGTGAGTGAAGTCTGTTCCAGTGTCGACGAGCGCGTTAGCAACTGACCATTGCCGCCCGTGGGGGCCGCCGGGGCCGAACAGGGTGATGTCGGCCAGGGGACGGTAGCCGATGTAGGAGCGTGAGCCGTCGAAGTTCACCGACAGCGTCATCACTCCGGCCCGAGGCCGCGGGGACGGGGCGCCTACGGGAGGTGGAATATATGCATACACAAGGTCGTGATCGCGATATTCAGTCGTCCCGACCTGGCGGAGAACGTCACTGAGGCTCGGGTGTGCGGCGATGAGGCCAGCTGGTGCCGCTGCTACCCACTGGAAGGGATACTCCCGGCCAAACCCTTCTCACCCGTCGCGGATCACTCCAGCCGCGTCTTCGTCGAGGGGCATCAGTCACTCCTGTCCGCTCGGCCCGATGGGGGGCCGGACCGGGCCTGGGGGCAGCAGGGAAGGCCAAGGTGCCGCGTGCGCCGAACTGTAGACGTACAGTGCTGCTGTTGGACTTCGACCGCTTTCCGTTACTGACTTCAGCTCGTCAGGGTGATCCTTCTCCAAGTCACTGATAGAGCTTGGGTGTTGGTTGTATTCCCTGGTGTGTGAGGTGTGCGGATGGGGGCGGGCTGACCGCTGCGGGACGTCAGCGCCGGGAAGCGGTACGGATGCAGACGGCCGAGCTGTTCGAGTAGAAGATCAAGCCACCGGAGGTCGCACGGCGCCTACGGGTGAGCCGGAAATCGGCCTACCAGTGGCACCAGCTGTGGCGGGACGGCGGAGTTCAGGTCCTGGCCTCCCATGGCCCGAGCTGATCACGGTGCCGGCTCTCGCCACACTGCCTGGGGGAACCCGCTGTCTACCTGGGGCAGGGTCGCGCCGCGCACGGCTGGGTAGAGGACCAGGTGTGGACCGCAGGGAGGGTGGCCACGCTGGTCGGCAGGAAGTTCCGTGTCTCCTGCAGCGTCTCGGGCGCCACCCGGTTGATGCACCGGCTCGGCTTCAGCCCGCAGGTGTCCGCGAGGCGGGTGGCCGAGCGCGACGAGAAAGCCGTCGAGGTGTGGACGGAGGCGACCTGGGCCGAGGCAAAAGAGCCCGGGCGGCCTGTGAAGGTTACACCTGCTTCGAGGACGAAGCGGGTTTCACCCGACGGCCGCCCAAAGGACGGACCTGGGGCCGGCGCGGCCACACCCCGGTCGTGACGGTGTGCGGGCGGCGCTCGGGGCAGCTGTCGGTCGCCGGGCTGATCGCCATGCGGCCCGGGTCCCGCACCCGGCTGTGCCACCGCCTGCGCACCCACCCCGCGGGCAAGGGCAAGCGCCGCAGCATGGGCGAGCACGACTTCATCGCTCTGATCGACGGCGTCCACCAGCTCGTCAGGGCGCCGATCGTGCTGGCGTGGGACCGGTTGAACACCCATGTCTCCTGCACGATGCGGCAGTTGATCGCCGAGCGGGAGTGGCTGAGGGTGTTCCTGCTGCCCGCCCACTCGCCCGACCTCAACCCGGTCGAGGGCGTGTGGGCGCACGTCAAACGCAGTCTGGCCAACCTCGCCGTTGTCGCCCTCGACCGCCTGGAGACGCTCGTCCGCAACCGGCTCAAACGCCTCCAGTACCGGCTCGAGGTCCTGGACGGCTTCTTCGCCGGATCCGGCCTGGCCCTCGACGACTCGACGTCACCCTGACGAGCCAAAGTCAGGTGAACGGGGACCTCACACCAATGGAGCAGCGACTGCCCAGGCAGACCAGTTGGAGTGGACAGGACCCGAGCGCCCGGGACCAACTGGGAGAAGAGGTCCGCTGGGGTCGTTTCCCGCGGCTGCCTGGATGCGCCGTCCGACACCATGGAGCGCTCATGAAAGGAATGGCCGCGGCGACAGTGCCGGCGGTTTCCGCCGTGCCGCTTGCTGCTGCAAGCGGCTGTCCCAGCCGGCCGATCTCGTCCACCTGCGCCAGGCCCACATCTGGACCGCTGTCAGTGGGCATCCCCGTATCCGTCGGCTCGGCCGCACCCGGCAGCGCGGCCGCCGCCACTGGCACGGCCACGGTGCACTTCAGCAAGCTCGGCCCCATCCTGGATGACGCCAAGGGGCGGACGCTCTACCTCTCCAAGGCCGCCAAGTCGACTACGCCGACCGGCAGCGGAGCATGCGCGTTTGCCTGGCCGCCGCTGCTCCCCTCCGGCAGGCCCAAGGCGGCCCCGTTTGCCAGGAGCAACCTGATCAGTACCTCGAAACGCTCCAACGGCATCACTCAAGTGACCTACACCGGGCACCTGCTGCACTGCTTCGCGGGTGACACGACGGCCGGTGACACCAACGGCGAGGAAACCAGCGCGTACGGCCCCACAGTGGCGCGTCGTAAACGCATCCGGCAGCAAGGTCGAACCCGATTGATTGGGGACTGATGACCGGGCACACGGGCGCGCGGATGCGGCGTCCCGCACGAACGGTGGCGGGCTTTTTGGCTGCTTTGCTGCCGATCGCGGTCGCGGTGGGGGTGTACGCGTTCGGCCGCACGCACACACCCGACTACACCAGCGGCCTGTTCGGGCGGCACGGTGTCGGTGTCTACGATCTCAAGGCGCGCCTGGGTAGCGCTCTGATGGCACTCGCGGTCGTCCAACTGCTGCTCGGGCTGTGGATGTACCGGCGCCTACCGGGAGCGGGGGCCGCGCCGCGCCGGGTGCCCCCCACACACCGGCTCATCGGCCTCCTTGCCTTTCTGCTCTCGCTGCCCATCACCTACCACTGCATCACCGCCTACGGAGTTGAGTTCACGAGCAGCCGAGTGGCGGTGCACTCCATTACGGGCTGCGTCCTGTACGGCGCGTTCGTCGCCAAGGTGCTGGTGGTACACAGCCGCCGACTTCCCGGTTGGGCGCTTCCGGCCGCCGGCGGTGCCCTGGTCACCGCCATCGCACTGATGTGGTATACGGCCGCCTTGTGGTTCTTCGTCGGCTCCACCCCCGGCTTCTGACCGTGCTGTCACCGAGGCCCGGCATGGCCTGCACGGCAGCCGTGTTGCAGATCGGACATCGCGTTGGTCCGTGCCATCGCCTCTCTCGGCCGCATTGGCTGCCTGCACGGCCGCGGGCGTCACCTTGGCAGCTGGGACGAGCCGGCCGCGAGACTCGCCGCCGGCCTGCACGACCGGGGTGGCGACCACACGGAGAGGTAGGACCGAGATGAGGGCAAAACCCACTTTCGTGATCGTCGGGGCGAGCCTGGCCGGGGCCAAGGCCGCCGAGGCGCTGCGCGAGCGCGGCTTCGACGGTCGTATCGTGCTCTTCGGGGACGAGCGGGAGCCGCCGTACGAGCGGCCGCCGCTGTCCAAGGGGTACCTGATGGGCAAGCAGGACCGCGAGGCGATCTTCGTACACCCTTCGCAGTGGTACACCGACCACGAGATCGATCTGCGACTGAACACCACAGTCACCACGATCGACCGCGAAGGGCACGCTGTCACCGCCTCCGGTGGTGAGACGATCGGCTACGACAAACTGCTGCTCGCCACCGGCGCCTCCCCACGCCGCCTTGACGTTCCCGGCGCCGACCTGGACGGTGTGCTCTACCTGCGCCGCGTCGAAGACTGCGAACGCATCAAGCACACCTTCCAGCACTCCTCCCGCATGGTGTTCGTCGGCGGGGGCTGGATCGGCCTTGAGGTAGCCGCCGCTGCCCGCGAGGCGGGCGTCCAGGCGACCATCCTCGAACCGGGCGAGCTACCGTTGCTGCGGCTGCTAGGCCCGCAGATCGCGCCCGTCTTCGCCGACCTGCACCGAGAGCACGGCGTGGACCTGCGGCTTACCGCGCAGGTCACCGAGATTGTGAACAGTGGCGGCGGCAAGGCCGCCGGGGTGCGGCTCGCAGACGACTCCCTGATCGACGCCGACGCGGTCGTGGTCGGCATCGGCGCCGTCCCCAACACCGCCTTGGCCGCTGATGCCGGGCTCCGGGTGAACAAGGGTGTCGTCGTCGACGGGGCACTGCGCAGCTCGGACCCGGACATCTGCGCGGCCGGGGATGTGGCCAATGCCTTCCACCCGATGCTGGGTAAGCACATCCGCGTGGAGCACTGGGCCAACGCCCTCCACCAGCCCGCGGTGGCCGCGCGGTCGATGCTGGGCGAGCGCGCGTTCTACGACCGGGTGCCGTACTTCTTCACCGACCAGTACGACCTCGGCATGGAGTACGCGGGCTACACCGAGCCCGGCGGGTACGACGACGTGGTCGTACGAGGTGACTTGGGGCGCAGGGAGTTCATTGCGTTCTGGCTGGCCGACGGCCGCGTGCTGGCTGGGATGAACGTCAACGTCTGGGATGTCAACGAGGCCATCCAGCAGTTGGTCCGCTCCGGCAGCCAGGTCGACCGCGGCGCGCTCGCCGACCCGGACACGCCTCTCGACCAGCTCGTCACCGGCTGACCCGGCTTCAGCTGGTGGGAGTCAGGGGCCTGGGGTGTGGACCGTCGTGGCTGCGGTTCTCAACGCCGGACCGCGTTACCAGGGGCGCGAACCGTGCGGCTGCGGCAAGGAATCCAAGTTCCGTCCCCGCACCCGAGCTCAGTTGCGCGCCCGTCGAATCGCAGCAGAACGAACCGGCACTCCCCTCGCCGACATGCTGGGACGCGCAGACCTACAGGCATCAAGAATCGCCATCAGTGGCGCACTTTCGGGGGCTGGGGTGGGCGAGCCGCAGGCCCGATACTCGCCGGATCTGTCTGATGCCGAGTGGGAGATCCTGCGACCCCTGGTGCCGGCGGCGAAGCCTGGTGGACGACCGGCCGAGCGCACTCGGCGGAGATCGTCAATGCACTCGCGTACCGGCTGCGGGTCGGCTGTGCCTGGCGGCTGTTACCGCACGACCTGCCGCCCTGGCGGACGACGTATCACTACTGGCGGCTGTGGCGACGCGAGGGCCTGCGGGAGAGGGTGCTCACCGTGCTGCGCGAACGCGAGCGGCTGCGGCTGAGCCGGGTCCGAGTTGGCCACCCAGGCCAAGGTCGACACAACCCAGGACACCGTCGGCTGAACTTCAGGAAACCCCGTCACCTCGAACTCTTCGCCGGGAGGGAGAGGTGACGGGCCTTCAGCGAGCGGTCATGCCCCTGATCAGCGGTCTGCCCATGCCTCCGAGCCGGTGACACCACTTTTCCGATCGTGATCGACAAGGGGCGTGAGTCATGCCGGACACGGAGACCGGGAACCCCATTGCGGGGCCACGAAGAAGGTAACGGGGCGAACCCGGGGCTCGGGGCGGGCGGGGCGCCCTGTGGCGTGGTCGCGACCAGGCCAGACATCGGACTCAATTATTTGGGCCTGTGTCCGAGGTCAGCTGGCCAGCCCATCAGACAGTGCCTAAAGCGTACTTCTCGCAGAAGGCAAGGTGTGTGTCTAATGGATCAAGAATCGGGGGCCTGCCTGCGGCGAGGGAGACGGAGTGCGATGCGAGGCCACGAGTTCCAAGGTGGCAGTGCTGGATCTCGACGGTACGCTGCTTCCGAGGTCAGCCGGGATGGCCCTGCTCGAAGGGCTTGCCGACGCAGGCCTGGTCGCCGGTGACGTGCCGGAACAGGTGCACACCTTGCTGCAGTCTCCCGACACGCTCGAACCAGCCTACTTAGCATACGCACGTGCCATCGCCGGTCTGCCTGCCGTAGCGGTGTCAGCGACGGCGGGGCGGGTGTGGGCGGCCCAGCGACGGCAGCTGTTCCCGTATGTACGCAGCGCCATCAATCTGCTCAAGTCGCAGGACTTCACCGTGGTGTTGCTCTCCGGCAGCCCACATGAAGTGGTCGTACATGCCGGCGTCGACCTCGGGTGTGACGTGTTCCAGGGAGCCCGGTTCGCCGTACGCGAAGGTGTGTACACCGGAGGCGTGGAGGCGTCACCCTGGCTGCCGGGTGCCAAGCACCTGCCGGCGGTCTCCAGGGGGCGCGCCCATCTCCTCGTTCTCGGTAACAGCGCCAACGATGCGGCACTGCTCTCCGCAGCCTGTTCTCCTGTGGCCTTCGAGCCATCCACGGAGCTGATCTTGTTGGCCGCCGAAGCGGGGTGGCCCGTGGTCGACCGCTCTTCGGTGCTCACGGTCCTACTCAGAGAGACGGAGGTGTCCCATGAGGGTTGTCAACCATGCCGGCCCCGGTGAGTTACGGCTGGACAAGCGAGTGCACAGCCGGTTCGCACATGCGCACACGCGACTGGCTCGACGGGTTGCGGGGCTCGTCGACGCGTCGGGACGAGCGCACGTTCCGGTGGCGGGCCGCATCCTGGAGACGGCTCTGACACTGCGACTCTTACGCCTGGTGGACGCCCGCCCTGACACTCAGGACCGGTTGTCGGCGTATCTGCACCAGGCCGCACGACGGTCGGCCTCCGCTTCCCGGCGGGACGAGGCGGCCCGTATCGAAAAGGTCGTACTGAACTGGCTGTTCAGCCCAGGGGAGCATCGGCATGCACTGGACGAGGCAGAGCGCGCCTTCGTGGCCGAAACCACTGGTTTTGTCGCCGACCGCAAGCGTTGGGCAACCCAAGCACTGGCCCTGATCTTCGATGTGCCCGTGCGGCCCACCGCGGTCCCCACCGCTCCTGCGGATCCGGCCGCACTGTGGGTGCCGGCACTGCTGAGCGCCTTCCGTGTCCTCGCCACCGCCGCTCGGGCCGCCACCCCTGCCGCGGACGACGTGTCAACCCTGTGCAGGGTCCTCGAAACGCCCGGCATCTGGGAGCGGCAGATCCTCACTCACCTCATCGCCACGCATGCCGTGCAACGTATCGAGGGCGGATCACCGCGGGTCCACTGTGCCATCGATGCGGTGCTGGCCTTTCAACGGCCGGACGGCTCGATCCCCAACATTCCGGATGAAGACACCTTTTCCACTGCCATAGGCGGCCTCGCCCTCGAAGGCAGGACCGAGTGGTCGCATACACGCACGAGGATGGCCGCCTACCTCGCCGGAGAGCAACATCCTGATGGTGGCTGGGGGTTCACCCGCGGGGTGACTCAGTCCGATGTCGACGATACGAGTCTGTGCCTGGAACTACTCGGGTCTGTAGGCCCCGCCGAGCACAAGGACGCCTTACAGCAGGGTGAGAAGTACCTGCTTCGTCTCCAGAACGGCGACGGAGGGTTCCCCACATGGGCCCAGGGGGCCGGCTCCGAAGCCGCGATGACGGCGGCGGCGGTCAATGCGCTCACCGAGCCGACCGGTGTACCGGACGCGCTTGCCTTCCTGTACGCCGCCCAACTCGCCAACGGAGCCTTCCCACCGGGATGGAGCCGCAGCGAAGCGAACTCGCTCTTCCGTGCCGCACTCGCCTGCCGCCGCCATCCGCCGATCCATCCATGCGCAGAGATGGTGCTGAGCAACTGCGTGCGCCGTGTCCTCGAAACGCAAAATCCCGACGGCGGCTGGGGCCAGCAGCCCGGCGAACCGAGCGACACCATCAGCACCGCGTTCAGCCTCATCACCCTCTGCCAGACGGAGACTCCGGTGGCACGCCCTCTCACCCGCGGATTGGACTGGCATATGAGCCAGCAGGACCCCAACGGCGGTTTCGCCGCTCCCACAGACTCTCGCGGCCCGCGGCCCTTCCTCTACGACGCGCCGGAGCGCCCCAACCTGTACGCGCTGCTTTCCTACGCGCATGTGGCGCACCGATGGGCGACCGGCACCGAGCGGAGGCCCTGAGATGGACACGGAGCGCAACTGTCCGCGTCAACGCTTTCCGCTGCCGACCCGTAACCCCATCGAACCCTCCCCCCTCTGGCAGGAGTTCCGCCAGCAGGAAGGCATCCCGATCGTCGACCTGCCCAACGGCGGCACCGCGTATCTGCTCACCCGGTACGAGGACGTGCGGGAGTCCCTGGTCAACCCGGTGTTCAGCCGGGCAGCACTGGCCCGCCGGGAGCAGCCCAACCTCGTGAGCCTGGAGGGCTCGGGCGCGAACCTCGTCGACCTCGACCCACCCGACCACTCCAGGCTCCGCCGGGCCATGTCCCAAACCTTCACGGCGCGCCGCATCGAGAACCTGCGGCCGCGAGTCCAACAGCTCACGGACGACATCCTCGACGCGATGCTGGCGCAGTCCCCGCCAGTCGACTTCATCGCCGAGTTCGCCGAGCCGGTGTCCTTGACGGTGATGTGCGAACTGCTGGGCGTCCCCTACGCCGACCGGGGCCGGTTCCGCGAGTGGACGCTGCACATCCTGACCATGGGCAAAGAGGAAGACACCGGTGCCGTCCGCGCACGGGAGGAACTCTTCACCCATCTACGCGAACTCGCCGACCGCAAGCGGACGTTCCCTGAGGACGACCTGCTCACTGCCATGGTCAACACGCACGACACGGACGCGGCCAACCTCACCGAACCCGAGCTGATCACCATGGCAGCGACGATGATCGTGGCCGGCATGGCCACGGCCACCTTCATGGGGCGCAGCATCCCCTGGGTGTTGCGCCACCCTGCCCTGTACGAAGAGCTGGGCACGGCCGGCGCGGGACGCGTCACCGCCCTCGTCGAGGAACTCCTCCGCATCGTCACACCGACCGAGACCGCAGTGCTGCGCATGACGACACAGGACATCGAGCTGTCCGGCACACTCATCCCGGCCGGGAGCCTGGTGATACCGGGGCTGGTGTCAGCCAACTGGGACAGCTCGGAGTTCCCCCGCCCCGCCACATTCGACGAGCGGCGTGACCACCATCGCCATCTCGCCTTCGGCAGCGGCCCGCACTTCTGCCTGGGCGCGGCCCTGGCCCGCCTGGAACTCGGAATCGCACTGCCCACCCTCTCCCGCCGTGTGCCCACCCTCAGCATGGCCGTCCAAGAACGCCAACTCCGCCGCCACAGCCAGACATTCACACAGCACCTCTCCGCCGTACCGGTCAGCTGGTAGACCCTCCGATTGGCCTGGCGGCAGCAGCCCGTCCGCGACGCACAGCTCACCGATCTGCGCGATGGTGTCGGCTCCCGACCAGCCAACGCCGTCTGCAACATCCGAACGGAGCTGAGCTCAGGCTCCGTTCAGTGGAGACGTTCTGGATCACCGCGATGGCCGTCCTGTGGGACTGCGGCACGGGCATGCTCATCCCGCGCGCCGCATACCGGCTCTCCGTGCCGCCAGAGGAGCCGTGGCGAACGGCCTGCCCGGCAGAACACCCTCTCGACGGGATCGGGGGCGGGTGGCTGGGGCGGGCCCGCTGCGCCGACGGGGATACGTTCGGGCCGAGCACGCCCGCCATCGCCCTGGTGACGGCCGTGGTCTGCGCCGTGCCGGCGGCCGCCACCGGGGCCCGTCCCGAGCTGCTCGTGTGGCTGCTGCTCGCACCGACCGCCGTGCTGCTCGCCACCATCGACTTCGCGGTGCACCGGCTGCCCGACGTGGTGACCCTGCCGCTCGCGGCCTCCGCGCTCGTCGGGCTCGTAGGGGCTGCGCTGCTGCCCGGTGCCGGCGGCAGCTGGAGGACCGCACTGCTCGGCTCTCTCACGCTCGGCGCCTGCTACTTCGTGCTGTTCCTGATCAACCCCAGGGGTTCGGCTTCGGCGATGTGAGATTCGCCCTGCGCTCGGCGCGGTCCTGGGCTGGTACGGCTGGAGGATCCTGCTGATCGGCGCCTTCGCCGGGTACCTGTTCGGCGCGCTGTACGGCGTCGGACTCATCCTCGCGCGCCGCGCCGGACGCAAGTCCACTATCCCGTTCGGCCCGTTCCTCGTGGCCGGAGCGTTCGTCGGGATCCTCCTGGGCTCCCACCCCCAGTGACTACGACGAGGGCGGCACATCTTCCTCTGGCAAGATCATGTACCGATGACGCCCGACTGGGGCCACACCGCCCAGCGCGGCAACTGGAATGATCAACGGGGAGTGAAGCATGCGTACGAGCCATGCCATCTCGGCATCGGCAGGCGCCCTGGTACTGGTGGCGACACTGGCCGGCTGCAACGGCGCAGATTCGGGAAGCTCTGGCGCCCAGCCATCGGGTACATCGTCGGCCAGCCCGACGATCCTTCGCTTGGGCGAGGCAAGCCCGGTACAGGAAAGCACTGTGCCGGCGTCCAAGGGCGCCAGGTACACAGTCACCGTGACGACGGCACAGACCGGCACCAAAAGAGATATGGACCAGTCCGGGCTGGAACAAGACCCGACCAAGAGGCCCACCGTCCCGGTCTACGTACGGGCAAACCTCAGCCACAAGAGCGGCAAGCCCATGAAGGTCGGCGACATGACCACCGACCTGATGATCAACCGCACCAAAGCCCTCATCGTGCTGATGGGCGAGGCAACGTGGCCCGACTGCCCGCCGTTCGGCACCGAGAAGAAACTGAGTGCGGGGCAGTCGCAGACGGTCTGCCAGGTCTTCCTGATACCCGCAGGCGAGAAGCCCGCCGAGGTCCAGCTGTGGCAGGGCTTCTACAACGATCCGGTGCGCTGGCGGGTCCAGGACTGACCCCTGGGAGTAGGGCGGGCTCGGGACGGTCGAACGGGCGCGCGCCCAGCAGCAGGTTGAGCAGGGCCCGGAAGACGACGGCAGCCCCGGAGATGGTCTGGGCAGACGTCCGCAGTCACCCCGAGCCCGGGCATCCCACACATGAGTGGGTGATGGACATGAGGCGGGTTCTGCCCGCATTCCATCGCTCAGGGGCAACTGTGCAGCCCTCTGAGCGGCTTGTACGCAGAGCTGTCATGTGAAGGGAGTGACCCAACGCCCGTTCGCGGGGCAGGAGCGGGCGCCACTGGGGTGTCCGTGGGTGCGGCTGCAGGCCCCGGAGGTGTTTCGGGACCTGCAGCCGCACGAGGCCGGATCAGGCGGGGGTGATGTTCTCCGCCTGGGGGCCCTTCTGGCCCTGGCCGATGTCGAAGGTCACCTTCTGGCCCTCCTGGAGCTCACGGAAGCCGGAGGAGTTGATGTTGGAGTAGTGCGCGAAGACGTCCGGCCCGCCGCCGTCCTGAGAGATGAAGCCGAAACCCTTTTCGGCGTTGAACCACTTGACGGTTCCGCTGGCCATGCTGAGCCCTCCGGTCGATATCGGACCCGCACCGCGCGGACCCGAAGACGACGCCCTGGTCCCGCACCGCACAGCAAAACGCCCACGCCGGAGCGAGGGCGGGCACTGCGAACCAGAACATCCGACCGCGACGCTACACGGCGAAACCGGCTCCCACCAGAGAGCAACGGGCAAGACCCGACAGAAGGTAGGCCGGTGAAGCGTCGACGGTGCGGTCGGTGGCCGAAGCACTCGGGAGCAGCACTGAGCTGCGAAAGCCGCCCCGGGGCCGGCCGTGGAAGTGCACCCGCCGGGACACGGGCCGATGGTGCACACCGGGCAGTCAACCGGCAAGTGACCGCTCGAACGCCTGCCGCGCCTCCTGCAGAACCGCCCGCCAGGAGACAACGTCTGGCCGGCGGCGCAGCAGGGCCCGGCGCTCGCGTTCGGTCATGCCGCCCCACACGCCGAACTCGATGCGTTGGTCGAGTGCTTCGGCCAAGCACTCGGTGCGCACCGTACATCCGGTGCACACCGTCTTCGCCCGGTTCTGCCCGGCGCCCTGGGCGAAGAGTTCGTCGGGGTCGGTGCTCCGGCAGGCCGCGTGCTCGGCCCATTGCGCTCTGGTCATCATGATTCCCCCTCGACTTCCCTCGAGCGACCCTACGTTGCCCACCTGACACAACGTTCGTGAGCTCCGGTCGGCTCAACACCGTGGGGAGCAAAAGGCTGGGCGGGCCGGGTGGTGGGCCCACGGTGGTGTGTTCTCGTACGGGTACGCAACACCGTCGAACGGGCGATCAACCAGCTCAAGCACGCCAGAGCCGTGGCCACCCGCTACGACAAGCGCGGCTACGTCTTCCTCGGGAACGCAACCGTCGCGGCTCTCGCGATCTGGCTCCGTGCGTGATCAGCCCGGGGGCGAACGGCTACCCGCTCGGTGTCTGTTCAGAGCGAGGGCAGGCCGTACCCGAAGCCCTCGACCTCGTAGTTTCAGCCCCGGTTCCCGTCGGGGGCGCTGTCGGGGATCCAGGAGCCGTGGATTCCGGCGGTCACCCGTCGGGGCAGGTGGACGGTGGCGACCTCGTCGAGTCCTGAGGCGTTGAGGACCAGTAGCTGCGAGGCGTCCTGCTTGAGGTCGGAGACGACGGTGAGCAGGTAGCCGTCGTCCTCGCGGGTGGCTCCGGCGGCGGGGACGAACACGGCTTCGCTGGGCAGCCGTGCGTCGCCGACCTGGAGGATGCGGCGGGCGCCGGTGGTGCGGTCGTACTTGACGATGCCGTAACCTCCGAAGCCCTTCTCGTCGGGGAAGGAGATGGCGTACTGGTAGCGGTTCTCGCTGCCCAGGTAGTCCTCGTTGAGGGTCGGGAACTCCACCGCGAGGTCGTCGATGATCTGCTCGTCGACGCTGCCGGCGGCCATGTCGACGACCCAGCGGCGGGTGTAGGAGCGGGCGTTGGGCTCGGCGCCGCGTCCGGGGGCGCCGATCCACCAGTTCCAGGAGAGGTGGAAGCCCTCGCGGTCCACGGTGGGGCCTTCCAGGACGATGCGGCCCTGGCCGTCCTCGTAGGCGTTGGAGACGTGCAGCATGTTGCCCGGTTCGATGGAGAACCAGCGGATGTGCCGGGTGCCGTCCTGTCCACGGGGCATGACACCGATGCGGGCAGGCTGCTGGTCGCTCCAGCCGTAGGGGATGCCGGAGTGCTCGGAGGGATCGAAGGTGACGTTGCCCTCGATGAAGACCACGTGGTGGTGGGTGACGGCGAAGTCGTGCTTGAGGGAGGCGGTCGCTCCCGGGATCTCGGCACTGTGGATGATTTCGCCCTTGGCGTCGGCGACGTAGTACATCAGGAAGGGCGGGAGTGGCGCGGACCCGAAGAAGTGGAGTTCGCCCGTCACCGGGTCCTCCTTGGGGTGCGCGGTCATCGCGGTGCGCAGCTTGCCGTCGAAGTCGAAGGCGCCGACCGTCTCCAGGTCCCGGGTGAGCTCGAAGGGGTAGTTCGCCTCGCACAGCGCGAGCAGCCGTCCCGCGTGCTCGATGACGTGGGTGCCGGCGGTGCTGGCGGTCAGGTCGGGGCCGTGCTCGGTCATGTACGGGGCGCCGTCGAGGGCAGGAGTGTGCACCCAGCGGTTGCGGTACCACTCGGCGCGTCCCTCCCGCAGCCGGATGCCGTGGACCATGCCGCTGCCCTTGAACCAGTGGGTGGGGGTGACGCCGGGCCTGGGGTTGTGGCCGTTGCGGAGCAGCCGGCCGGTCAGCTCGGGGGGCAGGGTGCCCTCGACGGTCAGTTCGGTGGCGGTGATCTCGTCGGTGACGGGGGCGTAGTGGCCGGTCAGGTAGGGCTTGGCAGCAGTCATGACAGAAACCTCTCTCGGTGGATGTGATGCCTGGTCAGGCGGTCTGTTCGGCACGGGCCTTGAGGTCGGAGAGCCAGTTCTCCAGGGATTCATGGAGGGCCTTGCCGAGGTGGTCGGCCGCCGTCTCGACCGGGGCGCCGCTCCAGGACTCCTCGGTGCGGACGGTGACGTGGTCGCCGTTCTGCTCGAACGTCCATACGTGAAGGCCGGTGATGCCGGCGGCGGGGCCGCCCCACACGATGCGCTCGTGGGGGACCAGCTCGCGCACGGTGGAGGTGATGTCCAGGCCGTGGGATCGCCAGCTGAAGGAACTGCCCGGCTGCAGTGGGCCGTTGAGCGTGGTCCGGTCGACGCCCGTGTGCCAGGCGGGCCAGGCCGCGATGTCGGTGTGCACGTCCCACACCGTCGTGAGCGGGGCGTCGATCACGGTGCTCAGACGAACGATGACGGGGGCGGTCTCGTCGATGATGACCACGGACGTACTTCCTCTCTTGGTGGCATGTGCCGTCTCTTGACGGCCTGTGTCGGTGGTGCGGCTGCTCCATCGGTTCAGTCGATGCGGGAGGTTCGTGGGGGCAGCGGGGCGGAAGCCGGGTTCGTAGGGGCGGTTGTGGTCCGCGCACCGGTCCGGCGGGTGAGGGGCAGCGCGAGGAGAGCGGTGGCGGCCAGAGTCGCGGACGAGACGGTGAACGCGACCCGGTAACCCGCGGTGAGCGCCTCCACGTGCGACCGGTGGACCGCGGCGTGCGCGGTGACCGAGCCGGCGAGGGTCGCGAGGGCGGCGAGTCCGATCGCGCCGCCCACCTGGCGGGTGGTGTTCACCAGCCCCCCGGCCAGGCCTGCGTCCTGCGGCGGGACGCCGTCCACGGCGAGTGCGGTGAGCTGGACGAAGGCGATGCTCAGGCCGAGGCCGACGAGGATGCTCGGACCGAGGACGTCGGCGAGGTAGCTCCCGTCGACGCGGATCCGTGACAGCCACAGCAGGCCTGCGGCCTCGGTGAGCAGGGCCGCGGTCACGGTCGCGGTGGCGCCGATGCGCCGGAACAGACGCGGGGCCAGGGCGGATCCGAGCATGTTGGCCGCAGCGAGCGGGAGTTGGCCCGCCCCGGCGGCCAGGGGGCTGGATCCGAGGACCTGTTGCTGATAGAGCGGCAGGAAGAAGAACAGGGCGATCCACACGGAACCGAGCAGGGCCATCAGCAGGTTGCCTGCGGCCACCCGGCCTGTGGTGAACAGTCGGGGCGGGATCAGCGCGTTCGGCCGGCGGAGCTCGATCACTGCGAAGGCCGCGAGCAGCGCGGCGGCGCCGCCGAGGGCGCCGAGCACCCGGCCGTCCGTCCAGCCGGCGCCACGTGTGGTGGTCAGCCCCCAGACCAGACAGGTCAGGGCAAGGCTGACGGTGGCGGTGCCCAGGAGGTCGAACCGCCCGGCTCGGCGGCCGGGCGTCCGTGGGACGAGGGCTGCCACGGCGGCAAGGACCAGTGCCGACCCGAGCGCGACGGAGTAGAAGATCCAGGCCCAGCCCCACGCCTGGGTGAGGACGCCGCCCAGCAGGACGCCGCCCGCTCCTCCCGCCCCGGAGACCGCGCCCCACACGCCCAGTGCCCTGCCGCGCCCGGGGCCGGACGGGAACAGGTCCATGGCCAGGGCGAGCGCGGCCGGGGCGATGGCGGCAGCCCCGAGGCCCTGAAGCGCGCGGGCCGCGATCAGCGCGCCCGGGGAGGAGGCCGTTCCCGCTGCCAGCGAGGCGGTGGCGAAGAGAGCGAGGCCGACAGCCAGCACCCGCCGGCGGCCGAGCAGGTCGGCCGCCCTCCCGCCCGCCAGGAGCAGCGCTCCGAACGCCAGGCCGTAGGCATTGACCACCCAGGTGGTGCCACTGTCCGACAGGCCGACCCCGGCGCGGATCTGCGGCAGCGCGACGTTCACGATCGAGGTGGCGAGCATGACGGTGAACTGGGCTGCTGCGAGCACCGCGAGAACGGCTGAACGCCGAGAGGCGGGCGCCGTCCGCCCCGGCTGTGTGCGTGGGAGGTTCATGGCGCACAGCCTCGGGCGGGACGGTGTCCACTATCCAGGCCCGTCAGGGGCGATGACTGTCCACTCCTGTCCGCACCTGTCCACCCGGTTCTGCCGAGTTGCTATCGGGGACCGTGCAGCTCCTGCTGCCAGAGGGCCTCGCAGAGCAGGTCCATGCCCTGGCGCATGTGGCGCCGGTAGGTGCCGTACGGAAGACCCAGGCGGCGGGCGGCGGCCTCCTGGGTGGGCGCGCCGGAGAAGTAGCCCGCCGTCAGGGCCTCGCGGGCGCGCACGCCGCGCGGGTCACCGGCGAGGTCGTCGACGGCTTGGCGCAGCAGGGCGCGCAGCTCTTGGACGGGATCGGCGAGGTCGGCCGCCAGGCGGGTGCGTGTAAGGGCGCAGGCAGCGAAGGCGGCCGGGTCGCGCCAGTGCGTCAGGGCTTCGCGTACGGCCTGGTCGAACGCGGTGCGGGAGAAGCCCGACGGCCCGGACGGGGCGGGGACGTCGGTCGCCGAAATGAAGCGGTCGAGCCAGGCCTCGACGGGCACTTGGCGCCAGTCGACGCCGAACAGGCCGTAGGTGTGCTCACCGACCCTCGGTCGCGCACCGGTGTCGCCGAGGGTGCCCTTGACGCGCTCGGCCCAGGTCTCGGCGTCCCGCCAGACGGCGAAGCCGTAGGCGCGGCCCCGCGCGCGGGCGGCCTCCGCCTGGGCCCGGGAACTGCTCAAGTCGATGACGCGTGAGGGTACCTGGTACCGCTCGGGGTAGACCGAGAAGCGGCTGATGCCGATGTGCTCGCCGGGGCTCACCGGCGCGGTGGCGTCGGTGTACTCCCACGCCGCGGCGACGACGGGATCGGTGGCCAGGTCCTGGGGGTCAGGAGGGGCCGGCAGCGCGAGTCGGGCCGTGAACGCCACGATCCGGCCCGTGCTCACGAGACGATAGACGCTGAAGGCTTGTGGCTGGCGCTGCGCCCAGTAGCGGACCATTTCCGTCGAGGCGGGCCCCTCGGTCTCCTCCGCCATCCGCAGCACCACATCCATGTCATCCGGGTGCAGAGGGCGGTCGTGCACCTCGTCCTCGCGGGACCAGGTACGTAGTCGGGCCAGGATCTTCCCCTCTCGGAAGAGGTAGAAGAGCTCGTCGGTGACGGTCCAGACCCGGTCCTCGGGCGCCTCGCGCAGCAGGCGCAGGTACTCCTCCGCCAATCGCTGGCGCATCGTCACGAAAGCATGGGGAGCCCGCCAGCGCAGGTCGGCGGACAGCGTCTCGCGTGCCGCGTCGTGCGGGTGGAGGCCCTGATGCGAGGACTCCATGAAGGGCAGGTCCCGCAGCCAGGAGAAGAGAAGATGGGCGTCCTCCTCGGGCAGCACCGCGGTGAGCAGTTCCTCGGACGTCGAGTGAGCCTGTGCCGCCACCTCCAGGGCGCGGCGGTGCGCCGCCGTGGGCACCTCACCGATCAGGCCGCTCAACAAGGTTCGCAGGACGTCCGCCGAAGGGGCCCAGATCTCCTCCCTGCTGCAGCCCGTCGATCCTGCGGCTGCGGCGAGGGACAGCGCCAAGGGGTTGCCTCCGGCGAAGCGGAGCACCCGGTCCCGCAGTTCGGGCCGGATCTGCGCTGCGGCCAGCAGACTCCGGGCCTGTTCCTCGGAGAACGGCTTCAACTCGGCCACGTCCAGGAGCCCGGCCCAGGCGGGGTCGGCGGTCCACTGCGGCTGCGGAGGGAGCCGACCGGCCAGGACGACCAGGGCGCCGTCAGCGGCGCGAGGTAGAAAGTGCTGCCACAGCCAGCTCTCCAGCCACTGGCAGTGCTCGAAGGAGTCCACCGACAACACCGTGCCGGGAACGTCCAGGAAAGGACCGGCCGCGCGCTCGAAGTCGTCCGGGTCCCGGCTGACGAAACGCCCGTCGAGTTCGAGAAGCGGCCGGCCTGCCGCACGGGCCTGGTCCGCCAGACACCGCAGAAGCGTCGATTTCCCTATGCCGCCCGGCCCGAACACGTAGAACGCGAACGGCGCATGTGTATGTCCGGCCAACGCCCCCTCAAAGCGCCCGAGTTCCTCGTCCCGACCGACGAAGGCCCGTAGGCGCGCGCTGCTCAGTCTCTCCCCCACGGACGCCACGGCCGCTCCCCTCCCCCCACGTAGTCGTTCGTATAGAGGGTTTCCAGACCTCGCAGGTTCGCCCTCATGTGATGAGACCCAGGTTCCCGTCGTCGGGGTGGCCGGTGACCAGGAGGGTGGTCTCTTCCACGCGTTGGAAGCGACCGTCGGGGGCGAACTCGGCGAAGAGGTAGACCTCGGTGCTGGAGGTGCGGCCGTTGTGCTGGGTGACGGTCACGGTGTGGCGGTCGGCGTAGCGCAGCCCGTCACGGAGTTCGTCGTGGACCTCTATGTGTCCGCTGCGGACCAGGGAGCGGAGGCGTGTCATGTGCTGGGCGAAGGAGGTCCGGTCGCTCCACACGCCGTCGGTGCGCTGGCGGTAGTCGGGGGTGAAGTGTCGATCGAGGGCTTCGGCGAGGTCGAGGCCGGGGTTGAAGAGCAGGTCGTTGATGGCGCGGGTGATGTCGGTCGGTGTCATCGCTGTCTTCTCCTGAAGAGGATGGCCGTACAGGGCGGGACCGGCTGCTGTGGCCGAGGGAAGGTGCCGCCCGCCCCGCAGGGTCGATGGCCAGGGCAGGGATGTGCGGATGTCAGTGAGGCTCGGGAGTGCTCTGGGCAGGGGTGAAGTCCACGCAGAGGGAGGCGGGGCCGCGGGTGTACAGGCCGGTCTCCCGGTAGCGGACCCCGGGGGTGTAGCGGACCTGGTCGAGCAGGGAGAGCAGCATCGCGGCGACCGTCTCGATCTCGGCGCGTGCGAAGGCTGCGCCGACGCACTGGTGGAGTCCGGCGCCGAAAGCCAGGTGTTGGGCGGCGGCGGTGAAGGAGCGGGCGGTGGCCAGGTCCGTGCGGAGGATGTCGAAGGTGTCCGGGGCGGCGAAGGCGTCGGGGTCGCGGTTGGCTGCGCCGATCAGGCAGAAGACGGTGGCACCTGCCGGGACGGTGCTGCCGGCGAACACGGCGTCCCGCTCCGCCTGGCGAGGGACGAGCTGGACGGGCGGGGTGTGGCGCAGTGTCTCGGCGATCGCGGCGGGCAGCAGGGTCGGGTCCTGGCGGACCTGCGCCATCTGCTCGGGGTGGTCGATCAGGTGCTTGAAGAGGAGGGCGAGGGTCTTGTCGGCGGGCTCGGTGGCTGCGGCCAGGACATTGATGATCAGCGCGGTCACGTCGCGGTCGCTCATGGCGATGCCGTCGAACTCGGCGGTGCACAGCTTCGATATCAGGTCTTCGCCGGGGTGACGTCGGCGCTGTTCTATGACGGGGACGAGGTAGGCCTCCAGTTGTTCGGCGCAGTCCATGCAGTGCCGTCGGCGTTCCGGGGTGAGGACGATGCTGGTGATGAACTCGGCGACCCCACTGTGCCAGGCGGCGATCTGCCGCCAGTCCTTCTTGTCCAGGCCGAGAACGTCGAGCGTCACATGGACGGCGAGAGGTCTGCCGAAGTCGTTGACGAGGTCCATCCGTCCCCGGGGAAGAAGGGGTGCGATGAGCTCGGCGGCGTTGGCGTGGATGGCGCGTATCTGGTCCTGCAGGGCCTGCCCGGTGAAGCCACGCACGACGATCTTTCGCTTCGCGGTGTGCTCGGCGCCGGTCATCTGGGCGAGGACCGGCCCGCGCATCACCGGCTCGGCACGTACCTGCAGCGTTTCGGTGGTGAACGTCTCATGGTCGGTCAGCACCCGCTTCACATCCCGGTAACGGGAGAGGAAGTAACTGTCGATCGCCGGCTCGTAGTGCACCGGTGCCTGCTCCCTCAGCGGTGCGAAGTAGCGGTAGGGGTCGGTGGCGAAGTCCTCGGACAGGACGCTGAAGCGGGGATCGACCGTGGGCACGGCGGAAGCCTCTCAGAGCCCGGGGAAAGAGCGGAAGTCGGGGCCTGTCGGGGGCATCGGACATCAGCAGTCTCAGCCAGGGGGCAGCCTGATCGGGGCTGCCGCGCCCCCTGCCCGCGGGGAGGTCCGGTCGGCAACGATCTGCTCGCGACTCCGGGGTGAGGAGTGCGGCTCGTCCCTCTCCAGCGTGATGAACAGGTCGTGAGACTTCGACGAACGTGGCGGGGCCCGGGAGTCGTATCCAGCTCCCGGGCCCCTGGGGATGCCACCCAATTGCGCACGCCGGCGGCGTTTAAGAGGACGGATCAGTCATCATGCCGTCGTGTTCTTCCTTTGAACTACCGCACCATGTGAGAGGTGCAGGCGAGAGTCGAACTCGCATCCGACGGCGTTCGTCCGGCCTCGGTCGATCCGGCGATCGGCGGCGATGCTGAGACTGGAGCGAGAGTCTGAGATTGAACGCGGCTGCCTCTGCCATGTTGGGCTACCCCGGCCCGTCGCGTGCGCTGTGCCGGGGGAAGGACTCGAACCTTCACTGTCACCGCTTCTTCAGGCTGAACTTCAGCGTCAGCTTGCGCTCATCGCGCGCACCGGTCCTCAATCCGGCCCGCGCCTGTTGCGCACCCCCGCGCTCGCACGCGGGGGCGATCATGGATGCTACCCGTGGTCGGCGTCAGCCGAGCAGGTAGCCGAACACCGCCTCGCCGACCCGCTGGTCGGTGACCTCGGCGCCGTTGGCCTCCTCGCGGGCGAACTTCACCGCCTGCTGGAGCTTCTCGACCCGCTCCACCAGCTCGTTCACCCGCCGCGCCGGGAGCGCTCCGGAGAACTTCACGGTCGTCCAGTACCCGATGGGCACGTCCTCGTAGTACACCTCGACCTGCGCCGGGTGCTTGTCGGTCGCCTCCGCCTTGACATGGTTGCGTGGGACCTTCTTGGTGCGGATCGTGCGAACCTGATCCGTCTTCCACCAGTCCGTGGAAGGGTCGTGCGACCAGGACTCGGCGGCGTCGAGGGTAGGAAGCTTCCTGACGAACGTGTGCAGGTCGGTGAGCTGCTTCTCCAGGAAGAGGAGATAGCTGACCGGGACGTCGGTGACGATCGTCCGGCCGTCGACCGTGACGTCCGCGCGGGCCGTGCAGTTCGCCCAGTCCTTGGTGGCGGTCACGTCGAAGAGCCGGGTGAGCGACGCGGACATCTCCCGCAGCACGTCCTCGGCCTGCACCTGTACCCGCGTGGACTCGGGCGGCAGTTGCTCGCCCTCCTCGTCCTTCGGCTGGTACGTACGCGAGATACCTGCCAGCAATGCCGGCTTCTGCACCTTGTGGTGCGCCGCGGTGATGTCCTGGAGCGACTTGCTCTTGACACCCTTCTCGACAGCGATGATCTGGTTCAGCTTCGCCACTTCGGGCCCCCCTTCGAACAGGCAGGAACGTACCTCACCGGCTCGAACACCCGCACTTCCTTTATCGCCACGCCAAGGCGGACCTGCCTGGCCGCCGCCTCGCCGGCGAACACCGGCCGGCCGCGCCGCACGCTGCACTGAGTACGCCTACTCATGCCGACGCGCACCGAGCCAGGGACGATGGGCCGTGCCGATGTACGAACGGGAGGCGAGGCCATGGGCAGATCCCTGGGAGCGGTGGTGGCCGTCGTGGCGGCGGCCGCGGCACTGGCCTTCGCATACGTGGCGGGGGCACCGCCCGCGGTGGTGTTCGCCGTCGGGGCGGGCGCACTGAGTCTTCTGTGGCTGCTGCTCCTGCTCACACTGCCCTGGAACCTGTACTTCCGCGCGCATGCGGTGCTCGCTGAGATCGCGGTAAGTCGTGAGAAGGGCATGAAGGTCTCCCCGGCCCGGGACGCCGAGGCCGCGCGCATCGCCCGCACGATGCTCCGGGCGGCGGTCGCGGGTCACGTCCTGACGGCGGCGGTTGTTGTCGCGGTCACCTGGGCGACGGGCGAGCTCACGGGTTACTGGTTCGCCGCGTTCTTCCTGCTGAGCACTTTCCTCCGTCCGGCCGGCGCCTACTTCGGCCGGCTCCGGCGGTGCCTGGGCACCCTCCTCAAGGACGTCACGTATCCGCGGGACGACGTCGTCGAACTGCACGCCCGGTTGCACCGCGCCGAGGCCGGGACGCGTGTCCTGGAGGAGAAGGCGGAGGAACAGTACCGGGCCCTCGCCGAACTGCGCCGCACCCTGGACGCGCCGGCCATGAGCACGTACGAGCGGACCGAGGAGTCGGACCGCAGGATCGTCGCACTGGGCAGGGAGTTCGAGTCCACAGTGAACCGCCTGACCGGCAACCAGGAAATCATCGCGGGCGTGAAGGCGTTCCTGCGCCTGCTGCGCTCCACCGACGCGACCGACGGCGCCCCGGCCTCCGGGGGACCGCGGCCGTACCGACTCCGCGCTGCCGGGGTACCCAAGTCTGGCTCGATGCCGACCATTTTGTGCACCCGGACTTGCCGACGCCTTGACGATCCGTTCCATGGACGTTCAACTGGCTGCCTGTGCCTGCGTTGTGTGCCGTCCCTAAGGTCCTCGAAGGTTTCGAAGGAAGGGACTCATGGACACGCTCCTCGTAGTCCGGGCTCGCGGGATCACCAAGTGTTTCGGCGACGTCGTCGCGCTGGACGGCGTCGATCTGGATGTGACGCAGGGGCAGATCCACGGCCTGGTCGGACCGAACGGCGCCGGCAAGACGACATTGCTCGGTCTCCTGCTGGGCTTGGCCGTCGCCGACAGCGGCCGCCTCGAGATCCTGGGTACGCCGGTCCAGCGGGCGCTCACCGCTCCCGACGGTGTCGCCGGCTTCGTGGACGGACCCGGTCTCTACCCCTCGCTCACCGCTCGGCAGAACCTCGCCGCGCTGGCCGCTCTGCGCGGCCGTGACGCGAGGTCAGCGGGGGTCGACGACGTGCTCGACCAGGTCGGGCTCACCGATGTGGCCGACGACCAGGCCCGCGGGTTCTCCCTCGGCATGCGTCAGCGGCTCGGGCTCGCCGCAGCTCTGCTCACCAAGCCCCGGCTGCTCGTACTGGACGAACCTTCCAACGGCCTCGACCCGGCCGGCAAGAAGCACGTACACGGTGTCCTCACCCGGCTCGCGGCGGACGGGACCAGCGTCGTGCTCTCCAGCCACCGCATGGACGACCTGCAGGCACTGTGCTCCGACGTCACCATCGTCGCCACCGGACGGGTCGTCTTCTCCGGCCCGCTGAGCAAGCTGGCCACCGAGAACCGCGAACTCGACTACCGGCTGCTCACCTCCGACCCGCAGGCCGCCCGGCGGCTGGCTGTCGACGCGGCAGGCATCCGGATCATCGACGACGCCGGGGCACGGCACGACGCCGGGGCGCTCGTCGTGCGCGCACTGGTGCCCGCCCTGGACGAGCTTGTGGTTCAACTCGTCCACGCGGGCATCGCGTTGCGTGAGCTCGCCCCCGTGGTGTCGCCGCTCGAAGCCGCATTCCTCGCCCTCACCGAGCCGAAGGAGGCCGGCCGATGACCGCGACCATCACGGACGACAACGTTGCCGCCGCCCGCCCTGTCTCGGTTGCGCGCGGCTACCGCTTCGAGCTGGTCAAGCTGGTCTCGCAATGGCGGATCCGCCTGCTGGTCCTCGCCTGCTGGATCGCGCCGGCGCTCTTCGTCGCCGCTGTGAGCCGGCAGAGCACGCTGCCCGTCGACACCCTCTTCGGGCGCTGGATGCACGCCACAGGATGGGCCGGACCGCTGGTGATGCTCGGTTTCGCGGGCACCTGGGCACTCCCGCTGCTGACCTCGGTGGTCGCCGGCGACGTGTTCGCCTCCGAGGACCGGCTCGGGACCTGGCGCCACCTGCTCGTGGCAGTGCGGTCGCCCAGGCGGATCTTCATGGCCAAGGCACTGGCCAGTCTCACCGTCCTCCTGCTGCTCGTGGCCGGGCTGGCCTCTTCCAGCGTGGTCGGTGGTCTCCTGGCAGTCGGAAACCGGCCACTGGTCGGTCTCGACGGCCACCTGCTGGCGCCGGGGGACGCGGGAGGGAAGGTCCTGCTCGCCTGGGTCTGCGTACTCGCCCCGACTCTGGCCCTCGCCGCGATCGGACTGCTCGGGTCCGTCACACTGGGCCGTTCCCCGATGGGACTGCTGCTGCCCGCGGTCGTCGCGCTCGGGATGCAACTCGCCCAGATGCTGCCGCTCCCCGCCGCCGTACGACTCGCCCTGCCCAGCTACGCCTTCATCGCCTGGAACGGCCTGTTCACCAGCCCGGCACAGCTCCGCCCGCTCCTCATCGGCATCGTGGTCAGCCTGGTGTGGACGGTGATCGCGACAGCGCTGGCCTACGTGCTTTTCGTGCGGCGCGACTTCACCAACACCGCCTACGACGGCTCAGGGCGCCGCGCGGTCACCGCCGGAGTCCTGCCGCTGGCCGGTGTGGTCGCTGTGACCGTCGCGGTCGTCGCCGCGACGACCGGGGCCACGGGCTCCGGCATCGAACAGGACAAAGTGCAGCGCTCGCTCGCCACGGCGTTCGCCCACCTCTATCGCATGCAGACGAAGCAGCTCAACCGCCCCGACGTCACCGAGGCACAGGTGAAGGCCACGGCGGCGTGCAACAAGGGCAGCATCAGGATCGCCGCGGAGGGACCGGGCAACGACTGGCGCTGCGTCGTCTCCTGGCATCTCCCCGGCGTCGAGGCCGCGGGCACGGCCATCTACCAACTCGACGTCACCCCGGACGGGCGGTTCATGGCCGACGGCGATGGACCGAAGGAAGTGAACGGCTACTTCTTGGTCCGGACCCCGATCGGCGATGCACCGAACCCACTTTGGCAGTTCGACGGCAACGTCGAACTTCTCCGTACCTCGAAGGAGTGACTCCATGCAGGTAACACGCCGCCGCCGGAGTGTCGAGACGGACTTCCGCGGTAGACGCATCGGCCGCCGGAGCACCCTCACGGCACTGGCCACCGCGGTCGTCCTCGCCGCCACTGCCGGCATCGGTTACGCCCAGACCCACCAGTTCGGCACCGACCAGGTCGGTCAGACCACCGACCGGGGCCAGGTCATCTCCAGCGACCAGTACATAGCCCCGTACGGCGAGCGCCTCGTCATCAACAACGGCAAGATCATGTCGTCCTCCGTCAGCCCGGACGGCACCCACCTCGCTGCCTCGGTCACCGACGGGGGCAGTGCACTGGCCATCGTCGACGTGCAGAACTGGAAGGTGCAGCAGATCGTCGGCACCGCCGCGTCGTCGGTCCCGCGCATCAGCAGCAACAGCGTGGGACAGGAAGGCCCCACGTACTCGCCTGACGGCACGCAGCTGTGGCTGGGCCAGACCGACGGCTACACCAGGTTCACGGTGAACCCGGACGGCACGGTCGGCAACCCGGTGTCGATCAAGATCCCGGCGGACGGATCCAAGCACGCCCTGGTCGGCGAGGCGGTCTTCTCGTCCGACGGCTCGACCGTGTACTCCGCGGTCAACGGGCAGAACCGGGTGGTCGCCATCGACGCGGCGACCGGTGCCGTCAAGCAGAGCTGGGCCGTGGGCAACGCCCCGCGCGACATGGCTCAGGTCGGCGACAAGCTCTACGTCAGCAACGAGGGCGGTCGTCCGGCGGAACCCGGCGACATCACCATGAACTCGTACGGCACCCAGGTTCCGGCCAACCCGAAGACCGGTGCCACCACCACCGGCACGGTCAGCGTCATCGACCTGGCGGACCCGGAGGCCGCCCCGTCGAGCATCGACGTCGGTCTGCACCCGACGGCCCTGTACGCCAAGGGGAAGGCGCTGTTCGTCACGAACACCGCCACCAACAACGTGTCGGTCATCGACACCGCCAAGGACAAGGTCGTGCAGACCATCGACACCCGGCCGTGGCCGGAGGCGTCGGTGGGCTACGAGCCCAACGGGGTGACGCTCACCGACGACGGTCGCCTGCTGGTGACGCTCGGCCGAGCCAACGCGGTCGCCGTCTACCGGTACAAGAGCGCGCAGGAGCCGGTCGGTTACGTCGGTCTGCTCCCGACGGACTACTTCCCCGCGGAGATCACCACCGTCGGCAAGCAGGTGCTGGTCTCCAACACCCGTGGTATCGACGCCCGCCGGCCCACCAGCAGCGCCGCGCACGGCACCCACGACACCACGTCGAGCGTGCAGCGCTTCACACTGCCGGACGACAGCGTCATCAGGTCCCAGACGGCCAAGGTCTTCCGGCAGAACGGCTGGACCCCCGGCTCGGTCAAGCTGGCCGAGGGCAGGAGCCATGCCAGGCCGGTCCCGGTCCCGCGTCGGCTCGGCGACCCCTCGACGATCAAGCACGTCTTCCTGATCGTCAAGGAGAACCGGACCTACGACCAGGTCTTCGGTGACGTCGAGAGGGGCAACGGCGACAGCTCGGTGACACAGTTCGGCGAGAACGTGACGCCGAACCAGCATGCGCTGGCCGACCAGTTCGGGCTGTACGACAACACCTACGACATCGGCACGAACTCCGCCGAGGGTCACAACTGGCTGATGCAGGCCGACGACCCGGAGTACTCCGAGTCCTCGGCCGGTGAGTACGCGCGCAGCTACGACACCGAGAACGACGTACTCGGCCACCAGAAGTCCGGCTTCCTCTGGACCGGTGCGCAGGCGGCGGACAAGACCGTGCGGGACTTCGGCGAGTTCCAGTCGATCGAGAGCAAGCCGGCGGACGCGTCCTGGCAGAACCTGTACTGCGACGCCAAGAACATGGACGCGACCGGGCAGAGCACCGCCTACCCCATACAGACGGGCTCGGCGATCCCGTCGCTCAACGACGTGTCGGTGCCGGGCTTCCCGATGTTCGACACCAGTGTCCCGGACATCTACAAGTACGAGATCTGGAAGCAGGACTTCGAGAAGAACGGTCCGGCGAACCTGAACATGTTCTGGCTCTCCAACGACCACACCGGTGGTCCGGCGGGCCCGGCGGCTCAGGTCGCGGACAACGACCTCGCGGTCGGCAGGATGGTCGACGCGATCTCGCACAGCAAGTACTGGAAGGACTCGGTGATCTTCGTCGCCGAGGACGACTCCCAGGCCGGCCTCGACCACGTCGACGGTCACCGTGCCCCGATCCAGATCATCAGTCCCTGGGCCCAGCACGGCACCGTCGACAGCCACTACTACTCGCAGATCACGATGATCCGCACCATCGAGCAGATCCTCGGGATCCACCCGATGAACCAGAAGGACAGCGCGGCCAGCCCGATGGCCGGGGCGTTCACCAGGAAACCGGACTACACGCCGTTCACGGCGCTGCCCAACCGGGTCTCGCTGACCGATGGCCTGAAGACCCCGCCTTCCTGTGGTGTGGACACCCCCGCGCCGCAGGACCCCGAGGCGGCGGCCGTGCCGTCCTCGAAGGTGCCGGCGGACATGCGGCAACTCTCGGCGAAGTGGGAGAACTGGAAGTCCAAGCAGCGGCTGACCGGGCCCCACGCCGTGCCCGACTACGCCAACCCCGCGCAGATGAACCACCTCACGTGGTACCAGACGCACAACTGGGCCAAGCCGTACCCCGGCGAGAGCAAGATCTACGCGCCGAACGACGTGCCCGGCTCCTACCTCCCGTCGTCGGAGTCCGACGGCTGACGCAGACTGATCTCCTCACGGGCCCCTGGCCGGCGTTTCCGCCGGCCAGGGGCCCCTTGTGTCCCTCGTGCGGCGAATATCGTGCGGCACATGTCGCCGCCGCTCGGCCCTCGACCGAGCGGGTGTCTTCCGGCGTGCCGGACCGTGGCCTGACGCGAGCGGCCGCAGGCGCCTCCTAGCCTCGGCGACATGCTGGGGCTTCCTGCTCATGTCCGTGCCTGTCTGTTCGACCTCGACGGTGTCCTCACCCAGACCGCGAAGGTGCACGCGGCCGCCTGGAAGGAGATGTTCGACGGCTATCTCCGCGAGCGCGCGACACGTGAGGGGACCGAGTTCGTGCCCTTCGACGCAGTGGACGACTACGACGAGTACGTGGACGGGCGGCCCCGCGAAGACGGCGTGCGCACGTTCCTCGCCGCACGTGGGGTGCACCTGCCCGAGGGAACGCCGGACGACCCGCCGGAGGCGGAGACGGTGAACGGACTGGGCAACCGCAAGAACGGCCTGGTGCTGCAGCGGATCCGCGAGGACGGAGTGGAACCCTACGAGGGCTCGGTCCGCTTCGTTCACGCGGCGCGGGAGGCCGGCCTGCGGTGCGCGGTGGTGTCGTCCAGCGCGAACTGCCGGGACGTCCTGGCAGCGGCCGGAATCGAGGACCTGTTCGAGGAACGGATCGACGGAGTGGTGGCGCACGAGCGCCGGCTGCGAGGCAAGCCCGCCCCGGACACCTACCTGGAGGCGGCCCGCAGGCTCGGAACGGATGCGGACGAGGCCGCGGTGTTCGAAGACGCCCTGGCCGGCGTCGAGGCCGGGAGAGCGGGACGGTTCGGTGTGGTCGTAGGCGTCGACAGGGTGGGCCAGGCGGATCAGCTCCGGGCGCACGGGGCGGACATCGTCGTCCGTGACCTGGCCGAACTTCTGGAGTCACGGTGATCACCCATCCCAGCTTCACGGTCGAGCCGTGGTGCCTGCGCGAGACCGAGCTGAACCTGGACGTGCTCGCCCAGAGCGAATCGGTGTTCGCGCTGTCCAACGGGCACATCGGGTGGCGCGGCAACCTCGACGAGGGAGAGCCCCACGGGCTGCCCGGCGCCTACCTCAACGGCGTCTACGAGCGGCATCCGCTGCCCTATGCAGAAGCGGGCTACGGATATCCCGAATCCGGCCAGACGATGATCAATATCACCGACGGCAAGGTCATCCGGCTGCTGGTCGACGACCACCCGTGCGATCTGCGCTACGGGCAGCTGCTGGCGCACGAGCGGGTTCTGGACTTCCAGTCCGGTGTGCTCAGCCGCACGGCGCGGTGGACATCGCCCGGCGGTCGCACGGTCCGGATCACCTCACAGCGGCTCGTGTCCTTCACCCAACGCGCGGTCGCCGCGATCGTGTACGAGGTCGAGTCGATCGACGGACCGACCACGGTGGCCGTGCAGTCCGAGCTGGTCGCAAACGAACAACTGCCCGGCCTCGGGGGCGACCCGCGCGTGGCTGCGGCGATCGAGTCCCCCCTGAAGGCCGAGGAGCACTTCGCACAAGACACCCGCCTGCGGCTCGTGCACTGCACCACCCGCAGCGCACTGCGAGTGGCAGCGGCGGCCGACCATCTCGTCGAGGGGCCCCGGAGCACGCGCTGGACCGCGCAGAGCGAGCCCGATGTCGGTCGTCTGACGGTGACCGCGGACCTGGTGCCCGGGCAGCCGCTGCGGCTGGTCAAGTTCGTGGCCTACGGCTGGTCGGGTGAGCGCTCGCTACCGGCCGTGCACGATCAGGTGGACGGAGCGGTGGCGGCCGCGGTCAGCACGGGCTGGGACGGACTGGTCGCCGCGCAACGGGCTTACCTGGACGGCTTCTGGGCCGGCGCGGACGTCGAGGTCGAGGGCGACGCGCAGATCCAGCAGGCGGTGCGGTTCGCTCTCTTCCACGTGCTCCAGGCGGCGGCCCGCGGTGAGAACCAGGCCATTCCCGCGAAAGGCCTGACCGGAACCGGGTACGACGGGCACTCCTTCTGGGACACCGAGTCCTACGTGCTGCCGGTCCTGACGTTCACCGCGCCGGAGGCCGTCGCGTCCGCACTGAGATGGCGGCACCGGATGCTGCCGGCGGCCCGGGAACGCGCGGGCCAGCTGGGCCTGTCGGGAGCGGCGTTCCCCTGGCGGACGATCGACGGTGCCGAGAGTTCCGCCTACTGGCCGGCCGGCACCGCCGCCTTCCACATCAACGCCGACATCGCCATGGCCGCCGTCCGTTACGTCATGGTGACCGGCGACGAGGACTTCGAGCGCAGAGTCGGGTTCGACCTCCTCGTGGACACCGCTCGGCTGTGGCGCTCTCTCGGACACCACGACGCGGAAGGCGTCTTCCACATCGACGGGGTCACCGGACCCGACGAGTACAGTGCCATCGCCCGCGACAACCTGTACACCAACCTGCTGGCACGGCTGAACCTGCTGGCCGCTGCGGAGGTGGCCGCACGTCATCCCGAGCGGGCCGCGGAACTCGGCGTCGACGACGAGGAGACCGCGGTGTGGCGGGACGCCGCGGCTCGCATGGCGGTGCCGTACAACGAGTCTCTCGGCGTGCACGAACAGTCGGCCGGGTTCACGAGTTTCCAGCGCTGGGACTTCGAGGCGACCCCGCCCGAGAACTACCCCTTGCTGTTGCACTACCCCTACTTCGACCTGTATCGCAAGCAAGTGGTGAAGCAGGCCGACCTGGTGCTGGCGATGATGGAGTCCCCGCACCTCTTCTCCGACGAGGAGAAGGCCCGCAATTTCGCCTACTACGACGCGCTCACGGTCCGCGACTCCTCCCTGTCCGCGTGCTGCCAGGCGGTGCTCGCCGCGGAGACCGGGCATCTGCGGCTGGCATACGCCTACCTCGGCGAGGCCGCGCTGATGGACCTGGACGATCTGGAGCACAACACCCGTGACGGGCTGCACATCGCCTCCCTCGCCGGAACATGGATCGCCCTGGTCGGGGGATTCGGCGGCATGCGCCGGTACATCGGTGAGGACGGAAAGGCCGACCAGCTGGCGTTCGCACCGCGCCTGCCGGAAGCGCTGTCCAGGGTGGCGTTCACCGTGCTGGTACGCGGCCGCAGGCTGAAGGTGGACATCGGCCCGTCCCATGCGCGCTACCGGCTGGTGGAAGGTGAACCGCTGGCCGTGCTGCATCACGGGGAATCGATCATCGTGACCACCGACACTCCGGTGGACCGGCCGACGCCCCCAGCACCCGTGCGCCCCGAGCCACAGCAGCCACCGGGCCGCCGTCCGGTGGGCCTGCTCGCCGGGGAGGAGCAGCACGGGGAGACAGAGGACTAGGTGTCCTGTCGGACACGGCGACGGGCCGACCGGCGCCCATCCGCACCGGCCGGCCCGCCTGTTCCCGATCTGCCGTCAAGGGATCTGCGTCCCGTCGTCGGCAGACGTCACGACAACGGCCTTCAGAAGGTCAGCGACCAGCTGTTGAGCGTGCCCGTGTCCTGCGCGTACGCGTCCTGCACCCGCAGCTTCCAGGTGCCGTTCGCGGTCTCGCCGGAAGCGTTCACCGTGTACGTGGTCTTGACGTCGTCGGCGGAGTCCGAGCTGCTGGAGGACTTCAACCGGTAGGCCGAACCGTCCGGTGCGACCAGGTCGATGACCAGGTCGCCGCGGTAGGTGTGGGTGATGTCGACCGCCGCCTTCAGGGCCGAGGGGGCGTTGCCGGTCAGTCCGCTGACGGTGATCGGGGACTCGACCGCCGAGCCCGCGTCGGGGATGGCGACGGCCGAGGTGCTGGTGAAGGTGCTGCCACCCGTGCCGCTGGAACCGCTCACCGCCTGCACCGTCTTGGCCGCGTCGGCCAGGCCTGCACCGCAGCCGCCCGAGCAACTGCCAGGCAGAGGACGGGCGTTGGTCTTGATCGCCGACTCGATCTGGGACGGGGTCAGCGCGGAGTCGGCCGACTTCACCAGCGCGACGAGGCCCGCGATGTGCGGGGTGGCCATGCTCGTGCCCTGGTAGTAGGTGTACGACTCGGCCGACGGGGTCTTGGTGCCGGAGTTGAGCGTGGACAGAATGCCGTTCGCGGTGCCGGTGCTGGTCTGGCCGCCGGGCGCCGAGATGTCCACGAGGGAGCCGTAGTTGGAGTAGGACGCCTTGGCGCCGGAGCGGTTGGTCGCGGCGACCGAGATGACGTTGTTGCAGTTGCCCGGGGAGTGGTTCGCGACGTTGTCGTTCTCGTTGCCCGCGGCCACGACGACCGTCGTGCCCCGGTTCACGGCCGCGTTGATGGCGCTCTGGGTGGCCGAGGTGCAGGCGCCGTCGCCGCCGAGGCTCATGTTGATGACCTTGGCGACGTTGGCATTGGCGGGCACGCCGGAGACGGTGCCCCCGGACGCCCACGTGATGGCGTCGATGATGTCGGAGTCGTAGCCGCCGCACTTGCCGAGCACGCGCAGCGGGGAGACCTTCGCACCGTATGCGATACCGGCAACGCCCTTGCCGTTGTTGGTGACCGCGGCGATGGTGCCGGCGACGTGCGTGCCGTGCCACGAGGAGTTACTGGCCGGGACACCGGAGCCGCAATCGCCCGCGGCGTACCAGTCGCCCGGGTCGGCCGGGTTGCTGTCGCGGCCGTCGCCGTCGACGGAGACAGCGGTGTCGGAGATGAAGTCGTAGCCACCGACGATGTTCGCGGCCAGGTCGGAGTGCGCCACGTACCCGGTGTCGATGACGGCGACAGTGACGCCGGACCCGGTGGACAGGTCCCAGGCGCCCGGCACGCGCATACCGGCGGTGTCCTCGAACAGGTCCCACTGCTTGCCGTACTCGGTGTCGTTCGGCGTGGCCATCGGCTTGTTGAGCCGGTCCGGTACGACGTAGGCGACCTGCGGGTCGGCCCGGTACTCGGCGACGACGTCAGCGACCTCGGCCGTGGTGGCGTTGTCGCCGAGGTCGACGAGGGCGGCGCCGGTGCCGAGGCGGCGCTGGAAGTCGGCGTGCTCGCCGGCCTCCTTGCCCTTGGCGACGGCGTCGGCCTCGGCGGCCTTGTTGGACGTGGCCTCGGCGGCGCCCGACTTGTAGCCGACGATGAGGCGTTCGGCCGGGGTGCCCGGGGCGGCCTCGGTCTGGGCGGCGGGGACCGCGGCCTCGCCGGCGGCGCCGTCCTGAGCGGCGGCGACGGTGGCCGTGGCGGCCGTGAGCAGGGCCGCGGAGACCGCGGCGACGGATATCAGCTTCCGTCCGGTGGCGGGAACTGTACGCAAGGGTATGCCTTTCGCGACCGACTCCGGGCAGGCCGGAGCGGTGGTGGGGAGGCGCTTCGACGTCGAAGCGGAGGGGGGTGAAACCGAAAAGCGGTGCAGATGGCCGACCGTGCGCGGGAGCGGACCCGTCCGGGGTTACCTGTGGGTCAGCTGTGCAGGAACGATAGGCAAAGCGACGGTCAAAGGGGTACAGGGAAAACCCTTGATCTGGCCGGTAATCCACCCTTGATGCCGGGCGGTTGGCGGTCGTCGAGCGGCGCCGGGCAGGGCCGGAGCTAGGGCGCGTATCGAGTCGTGATCACCGGGTGGTCCTGGTGAGGTCTTTGATCCAGATCATCGACGCGTGCAGGTGGAGACTGGCGAGGTAGCTGTCGGGAGTCTTGTCGTATCGGGTGTCTCACCGTCCCGGTTCCGGCCTCCTGGTACGTCACGCTCTGGGGCGGGTGAGGCACGTGGAGCCGACGTGAGCCGACCGGTGCACTGATGTCCGGGCAGGACTCATGGGACATGGCCCGGCACCCGGCTCAGGTTCCGGGGAGGATACGGCGCGTTTCGTAGGCCCACATCGCGATCTCGACCCGGTTGCGGGCGCCGAGTTTGGCCATCAGGCTGGCCAGATGCGTCTTCACCGTGCTGAGGCTGATGTGCAGTGCATCGGCGATCTCGGTGTTGGTCAGCCCGCGAGCGACGGCGAGGAGGACCTGCTCCTCGCGGGCGGTGACGGGGGAGACCGGCTGGGCCACGGGCCGGCCGGCGGGCAGGTCCGCGAACGCCTGGAGCAGACGGACGGTGACGCTGGGCGCGATGAGCGCCTCACCTTCGGACGCCGACCGTACAGCCTGCGCCAGAAGCTCCGGTCCCGTGTCCTTGAGGAGGAATCCGCGGGCGCCCGCACGCAGTGAGCCGTAGACGTACTCGTCGAGGTCGAACGTGGTGATGACGACCACGACCAGCGGGTCGGCGACGCCCGGGCCGGCGACCAGCCGGGTGGCCTCGAGCCCGTCGAGCACGGGCATGCGGATGTCGAACAGGCAGACGTCGGGGCGCAGTTCGCGGGCCAGACGTACCGCTTCGTGTCCGTCGGCGGCCTCGCCGACCACCTCGATGCCGGGCTGGGCGTTCAGCATGATCCGCAACCCGGTGCGGATGATCGTCTGGTCGTCAGCGACGAGGACGCGAATGGACACCGCTCTCGCTCCTCGCTCTCGGCAGTTCGGCTTCGACATGCCAGCCCCGGTCGGTACCCGGGCCGGCTCGTAGTGTGCCGCCGAGCAGGGTCGCGCGCTCGCGCAGTCCGGTAAGTCCGTATCCGTCGCGACCCCGGCCGGTGCGCCGGCCGTTGTCGCGCACGCTCACCCGTACCGTGTGCCGTTCCGCGGCGACCCGAACGACGAGCTCGGTCGCGTCGACCGCATGGCGCAGCGCGTTGGTCACCGACTCCTGCACGATCCGGTAGACGGCCGCGTCCACGACCGGGGGCAGCGCGTCCAGTTCGCCGTCGAGCCCCAGGTCGACCCTGAGGCGACCACCCGGGGTGCGCACCAGGCGCTCCAGATCCGCGACTCCGGCCGGGGGCGCCAGCTCGGCGCCGACCCCGCGGTCGCGCAGCGCGGCGACCATGGCGCGCATTTCCTCCAGCGTGCGCGCCCCTTCCTCCTCGACCCCCTCCAGCGCCTCGACGGCGGTGGACGGGTCGGTGCCCGCGAGCACCCGGCCCGCCTGGGCGATGATCACCATGGCCGACACGTGGTGGGCCACCGTGTCGTGCAGTTCCCGGGCGAGCTGCTCGCGCTCGCGGGAGCGCACCTGCTCCAACTGCCGCTCGCGAGCGGTCACCCGGAACCGCACGGCAGCCCCGACCACGCCGGGCAGCAGCAGGAAGACGAAGCCCACGACCTTTTCGACGACCGGGGTCTCGTCCGTGACGACACACAGCGCGCCGGCCGCGAGGATCACCGCGCCGCCCAGCACGATCTCGCGTCCCGATCCCCACCGGGGCAGCGCGTACACCAGCACGAGCACGACCGCGCCGGTGTACAGGCCGACGGGCTCGCGCGGTGCGGCGACGAGCGAGGCCACCGGAAGCAGGATCACCGAGCCGAACGCCAGTGTCACCATCGCCAGTGGGCGGGTCCGGCGCCACAGGGGCAGCAGGCACAGCCATACGGCGAACACCACCGCCACCGGCCGCCACACGACGTTCTCGCGCAGGGTGGCCTCCAGCGCCACACCGGCAAGGCCCGCGGCGAGCAGCGCCCAGTCCCGCCATACCCGGGCGAGCGCGTCGGGCGGCCGGGGTTCGGTCCACAGGGTTCGCAGGTCGTCTCGGAGCACGGTTCTCAGCCTAGGGACCGCGGCGTGCCGCGCATCGGCCGAAAGGACGGGGATTCACTCCGACTTGGGGCCGACGGATCCGCGGCCCGCGGGCCGATGCCGCGGAGCGCCGTGGCGACGAGCCTCGGCATCGGCGGCCGTACAAGGACGGCCGCCGAGGTGGTTGGAGGACCTGATGCTCTCGAAAGCCCTGTTGCGCCTGGGCGCAAGCGCCGCCCGCCATCCCTGGCGGGTGATCGCGGCATGGCTGATCGCCGCCACGCTCGCCGTCCTCGCCGCCGTCGCCTTCGGCGGGCGGACCGCGGACTCGATGACCGCTCCGGGACTGGACTCCCGACGGGCCGCGGAACTGATCGAGCGGGCAGGCACCGGCCAGGAGGGGATGACCGCCCAAGTGGTCGTCACCCCCCTCGCCGACGGCGCGACGTTCTTCGACGACGACGGCGCGCGCACCGCTCTCACGCGGCTGCGGGCCGAGGTGAAGCGGCTGCCGCACGTGCTCGGCACGAGCGACCCGGCGGGAGCGCTCGACGCGGGCGGGGACACCGCCGTGCGCGGCGGCCTCGTCTCGGCCGACGGGCGGATCGCGGTCGTCCGGGTGCAGTACCCCGACCAGAGCCGGCTGTCGGCGGAAGACCTCGACGCCCTCGTCGATCTCGGCGACCGGCTGCGCGCCGAACTGCCCCTGCGCATCGAGATGGGCGGGAACCTCTTCTACGCCTTCTCCGACCCCGACGGCGGCGCGAGCGAGCTGATCGGCCTCCTCGCCGCGGCCGCGATCCTGTTCCTGGCGTTCGGTTCGCTCGTCGCCGCCGCGCTGCCGATCGGCATGGCGGTCTTCGGACTGACCGTCGGGGTCGCCACGATGACGGTACTGGCGGGGGTGACGGACGTCCCCACCTTCGCGCCGGTCCTGGGCAGCATGGTCGGGCTCGGAGTGGGCATCGACTACGCGCTGTTCGTGCTCGCCAGGCACCGGGAGTACCTCGCGTGCGGGCTCGATCCGCAGGCGGCGGCCGGACGAGCGGTGGCAACGGCGGGGCGGCCGGTGGTCTTCGCCGGCGGCACCGTCGTCGTGTCGATCCTCGGCCTGGCGGTCGCGAACGTGCCGTTCATGACGGTGGGCGGGGTTGCCGTCTCGATCGTCGTCCTGACGATGGTGGTCGCGTCCGTGACGCTTCTGCCGGCCTTCCTCGGCGCCGCCGGCCCACGCCTGGCCCGGGCCGGCCGGATCGGCCGGGCTCTGCAGACCAGGAAGCCGGGCCGACTCGCACGGCGGCGGGACACGGCAGCAGGCGCCGCCCACGCCGCCGGTTGGCGGCGCTGGATCGGGCACGTCAGCCAGCACCCGGTGCCGTACGCGATCGGCGCGGCGGGGCTGCTGCTGACCGCGACGCTGCCCGTGCTCGGCCTGCGCGTCGGCCTGCCCGACGACGGCTCACTGCCCCACAGCCGTACCGAGCGCCGCGCCTACGACCTCGTCGCCGAGGGGTTCGGCCCGGGCACCAACGGTCCCCTCGTCATCGCCGCGGACCCCACCGGTGATCCGGGAGTGCTGGACCGACTCGTCGCAATGGTCGCGGCGGATCCGGGCATCGCATCCGTCGCGCCGACGCACATCGATCGGGCCACCGGCATCGCGACCCTCGTGGTGTTCCCGACCACCAGCCCTCAGGACAAGGCCACGGCCGACACCATCGCCCGGCTGCGCACCGACGTGCTGCCCACGGCGATCGGGCACGGCCCGGCCAGGGCCCACGTCGGCGGCGCCACCGCGAGCCTGTCCGATGTGGGCCAACGCACCAGCCAACGCCTGCCGGTGTTCGTCGCCGCCGTGCTGGCGATGTCGTTCCTGCTGCTGATGCTGGTCTTCCGCTCGATACTCGTACCGCTCAAGGCGGTACTGCTGAACCTGCTGAGCATCGGCGCGGCCTACGGCATCATGGTCGCCGTCTTCCAGTGGGGCTGGGGAGGCGCACTCATCGGGTTGGAAGCGACGGTTCCGATCGTGTCGTTCATCCCGATGTTCCTCTTCGCCATCCTGTTCGGCCTGTCGATGGACTACGAGGTGTTCCTCCTCTCCCGCGTACGCGAGGAGTACCTGCGCACCGGCGACAACGGCACGGCGATCGTTGAGGGCGTCTCGCGCACCGCCCGGATCATCACCTCGGCCGCCCTCATCATGGTGGCGGTCTTCCTGTCCTTCGCCGTCGCCGAGGACCCCTCCACCAAAATGTTCGGGCTCGGCCTGGCCACCGCGATCTTCATCGACGCCACGGTCGTACGCATGGTGCTGGTACCGGCGACCATGACACTCCTCGGCCGGACCAACTGGTGGCTGCCGAAGTGGCTAGACTGGATGCTTCCCCGCGGCTCGGTCGGCACCGATGCGGAATCCACGGGTGAAGCCCCGCGTCCACGGCTGGTTGACCGTTGACTCAACTCCTGCCCGCCCTTGGCGTCCGGCACCTCAGCGCGCCACCTAGTGCTGGATTCCTCAAAGGAAGTACACATAGCGGGGGCGTAAGCGCCTGGTGGGTGGTGCGGGTCTGCCCCAGATCCAGGGTCGGGCGTGGGA
>NZ_JBEXYL010000028.1:50140-102353 GCF_040630895.1 Streptomyces sp. NPDC005728 | reverse complement strand
ACTCGGTGGTGGTCAGCGAGCGCAGTGCTTCGCGTACCGCAGCGGGCGCGGTGATGATCAGTGATTTGATCTGGTTGGTGGTCTGGGCCGCGCGACAGCCTGCGCTTCTGACGGCGCGTGAGGCCCGGTTTCTTCGGCTGGGTCTGCGTGTCCGTGTCGGTCATGGGGTCAGGAGGCGGACGGCGAGGCGGCGGCGGAGTGGTACGGGCCGATCCACTGCTCGTAGATCTTCTTGTAGGTGCCGTCGGCCTTGGCGTCCTTGAGGGCCTTGTTGATCGCGGCGAGCAGCGCCGCGTTGCCCTTCTTCACCGTGAAGCCGTACTGCTCACCGGTGTTGAGGTTGTCGACGACCTTGAAGGCGTCGGCGTTGGCCTTGTCCTTCAGCCAGCCCTGGACGACCGGGTAGTCGATGATCACGGCCTGGACCTGGCCGGTGCGCAGGCCGTTGAGGACCGCGTCGGAGGAGTGGAAGGAGACCGGGTCGTAGCCCTTGCCCCTGGCGTAGTCCTCGCCGGTGGTCTGCGCCTGGGCGCCGAGCTTCTTGCCCTTGGCCTTGACATCGGCGAGCGAGTTGACGCCGGCCTTCTTGTCGACCAGTACGGCCTGGGTGGCCTCGAAGTACGGGTCGGAGAAGTCGACGTTCTTCTTGCGCTCGGCGGTGATGGTCATACCGGCGGCGGCCAGGTCGCACTGGCCGGAGTTGAGGAAGGCACCCGTCTTGAAGTTCTCGAACGGGGTGTCGAGGACCTGCTGCTTGACACCCAGGTCCTTGGCGACGAGGTCGATGAGGGAGACGTCGAAGCCCTGCACCTTGCCGTCGATCTCCGACTGGAACGGCGGGTACGGCAGGTGGGTGCAGGTGGTCAGCTGACCGGCCTTGGCGAGGTGGACCCCCTTGACGGTGGTCTTGCCGCTCCCGGAGTCGCTGGAGGAGCAGCCGGCCACGAGCACGAGCCCGGCCGTCGCGGTGGTGGCGGCCAGAAGGCGGGTCCGGCGTCCGAGCGTTTTCATGGGGGATCTCCATATGGGGGAACTGTGGGTTCCGATTATAAGGAAGAGTTTGAGTCTCTCAAATCAAACCCATGGTTACGAGGCCGTCCGACTTAAGATCGGTGGAGTCGACGCCCGTGAACCTCCGTGAACGAAGAGAGCAGTGCCATGACCCATCCCTTCCTCGACCTGCCCCCGCTGGACGCCGGGCGGTTCGCCGCCATCGAGGACCGGGTGGCCCGGCTGCTGGACACCCGGCAGGACGTCGTGATCACCCAGGGCGAGGCGCTGCTGCCGCTGGAGGGTGCGATCCGCTCGACGGCCGGTCCCGGCACGACAGCACTGAACGTGATCACGGGCCCGTACGGCCAGACGTTCGGGAACTGGCTCCGGGACTGCGGGGCGACGGTGATCGACCTCCCGGTGCCCTTCCACACCGCGGTGACGGCGGCCCAGGTCCGGGAGGCCTTCGCCGCCCACCCGGAGATCGACTTCGTGTCCCTCGTCCATGCGGAGGCGGCGACCGGCAACACCAATCCGGTCGCGGAGATCGGCGAGGCGGTGCGGGAGCAGGGCGCGCTGTTCTACCTGGACGCGGTCGCCTCCGTCGGGGCGGAGCCGGTGCTGCCGGACGCGTGGGGCGTGGACCTGTGCGTGATCGGGGCCCAGAAGGCGATGGGCGGCCCGGCGGGCGTGTCGGCGATCTCGGTGAGCGAGCGGGCGTGGGCCCGTATGACGGCCAACCCGAACGCGCCGCGCCGCTCCTACCTCTCCCTCCTCGACTGGAAGGAGCGCTGGATCGACGGCGGCCGCAAGGCGCTGCTGCACGCGCCCGCCCAGCTGGAGATGCTGGCGCTGGAGGCGTGCCTGGAGCGGATCGAGTCGGCGGGCCTGGAGACGGTGATGGCCCGGCACCGCGGCGCCGCGCTGGCCGTGCGCGCCGGCGTGGCGGCCCTGGGCGGGGGCCTGGAGCCGTACGTGTACGAGGCGAAGGAGGCGGCACCGGTCGCGACGACCCTGCGCGTCCCCGCCGGGGCGGTGGCGTCGGAGCTGGTGGCGCGGGCCCTGGAGAGCGACCCGGCCCTCCCCCTGGCGGCGGGCGGCGGCGCCCTGGCCAAGGAGATGATCCGGGTCAACCACTACGGGCCGGACGCGAGCCCGGGTGCCGTGTACAGCTGCCTGGAGGCCCTGGGCGCCGCCCTCGCCGAGCGCGGGCTGACGGTGGACCTGGCGGGAGCCCGCCGCGCGGCGGACGAAACCTGGCGATAAACGACCTGAATTCAAATAGGTTTCACAATTCCTGCGAATTTATTGAACGATAGCTTCCCGTCTTCTTCTGCCCGCTTTTTGCGAGGCTAAACAACAAGGTTTCGCAGGGATTTCGAGGCTGTGACACACTCCACAACCGTGGGGATTTGTCATGGTTTGCCATGGGGTAACTCAGACATTTCACCTACACCGCCTCTCGCACCGGTCAACCCGCCCGTGCATTTCTGAATTTGCCTCGCTAAATTCGTGCCGCATGACTGCCGCACCAGCAGACCTGTTCATCGACCGACCGACGGTGGCCGACGGGGCCGCGCTCTGGCGTCTCGCCAAGGATTCGAAAACCCTCGACCTGAACTCCTCGTACAGCTATCTGCTGTGGTGCCGGGACTTCGCCGGCACCTCGGCGGTGGCGCGCGGCACGGACGGCGAGCCCGTCGGATTCGTCACCGGGTACGTGCGGCCCGACCGCCCCGACACCCTGCTCGTCTGGCAGGTCGCCGTCGACGCCGCCCACCGGGGTCGCGGCATCGCCGCCCGGCTGCTGGACGGGCTGACCTCCCGGCTCGCCGCCGAGCGCGGCATCACCCGCGTCGAGACCACCATCGCCCCCGGGAACACCGCCTCCGAGCGCCTGTTCACCTCGTTCGCCGCCCGCCACCGCGCGGACCTGACCCGGGAGGTGCTGTTCCCCGCCGACCTGTTCCCGGACGGCCCGCACGACCCCGAAGTCCTGTACCGCATCGGCCCGTTGACCCCCTCCACCTCGCACTGAGGAGCGATTCACCGTGACCATCACCCAGCCCGACCTCAGCGTCTTCGAGACCCTAGAGTCCGAGGTGCGCAGCTACTGCCGCGGCTGGCCCACCGTGTTCGACCGTGCGCAGGGCAGCCGTATGTACGACGAGGACGGCCATGCGTACCTCGACTTCTTCGCCGGGGCCGGCTCACTCAACTACGGACACAACAACCCGGTACTGAAACGGGCGTTGATCGACTATCTGTCCCGGGACGGTGTCACCCACGGCCTGGACATGTCGACCACGGCCAAACGGTCCTTCCTGCAGGCCTTCCAGGACCTGGTGCTGCGCCCGCGCGACCTGCCCTACAAGGTCATGTTCCCGGGGCCGACCGGCACCAACGCGGTGGAGTCCGCGCTGAAGCTCGCCCGGAAGGTGAAGGGGCGGGAGGCGATCGTCTCCTTCACCAACGCCTTCCACGGCATGTCGCTGGGCTCCCTGGCCGTCACCGGCAACGCCTTCAAGCGGGCCGGCGCCGGCATCCCGCTGGTGCACGGCACGCCGATGCCGTTCGACAACTACTTCGACGGCACGGTCCCGGACTTCCTCTGGTTCGAGCGGCTCCTGGAGGACCAGGGGTCCGGGCTCAACAAGCCCGCCGCCGTGATCGTGGAGACCGTGCAGGGCGAGGGCGGCATCAACGTGGCGCGGCCGGAGTGGCTGCGGGCGCTCGCCGACCTGTGCGAGCGGCAGGACATGCTGCTGATCGTCGACGACATCCAGATGGGCTGTGGGCGTACCGGCGCCTTCTTCTCCTTCGAGGAGGCGGGCATCACGCCCGACATCGTCACGGTCTCCAAGTCGATCAGCGGGTACGGCCTGCCGATGTCGCTGTGCCTGTTCAAGCCCGAACTCGACGTCTGGGAGCCGGGCGAGCACAACGGCACCTTCCGCGGCAACAACCCCGCGTTCGTCACCGCCACCGCGGCCCTGGAGACGTACTGGACCGACGGCTCCGCCATGGAGAAGCAGACCCGCGCCCGCGGCGAGCAGATCGAGCAGGCGCTGATCTCCATCACCGAGGAGAACCTCGCCGACGTGAAGGAGTACCGCGGGCGCGGACTCGTGTGGGGCCTGGAGTTCCACGAGAAGGCGCGGGCCTCCCGGGTCGCCCGGCGCGCCTTCGAGCTCGGGCTGCTCATCGAGACGTCCGGCCCGGAGGGCGAGGTCGTCAAGCTGCTGCCCGCGCTCACCGTCACCGCCGACGAGCTGGACGAAGGTCTCAGCGTCGTCGCCCGGTCCGTCCGCGAGACCGCCTAGCACCATCCACCGAGGAGGAAGCACAGCATCGTGATCGTCCGATCGTTCAAGGACATCGAAGGCACCGACCGGCATGTGAAGGCCGCGTCCGGCACCTGGGAGAGCAAGCGGATCGTCCTCGCCAAGGAGCGGGTCGGCTTCTCCCTGCACGAGACCATCCTGTACGCCGGGACCGAGACGTCGATGTGGTACGCCAACCACGTCGAGGCCGTCGTCTGCACCCGGGGCGAGGCCGAACTCACCGACCACGAGGCCGGGAGGACCTACACGATCACCCCCGGCACCATGTACCTCCTCGACGGGCACGAGCGGCACACGCTGCGGGTCAAGGAGGACTTCCACTGCATCTGCGTGTTCAACCCGCCCGTGACCGGACGGGAGGACCACGACGAGAACGGCGTCTACCCGCTGCTCACCGAGCCCGAGGAGGTGTGACACCCATGACCACCGTCACCGACCTGTACCCCAGCCGCGCCGCCGCCGAGGTGACCGTCCCGCGGCAGGACCCGGTCGTCTGGGGCTCCCCGGACACCCCGGGGCCGATCCCGGCCGCCGGCCTCCGGGCGTACGAGCGCGACGGCTTCCTCGCCGTCGACCAGCTGATCACCCCCGACGAGGTCGAGGTCTACCGGAGTGAGCTGGACCGGCTGGTCGCCGATCCGGCGATCCGGGCCGACGAGCGCGCGATCGTCGAGCCGGCGTCGCAGGAGATCCGCTCGGTCTTCGAAGTGCACCGGATCAGCCGGGTGTTCGCGAACCTGGTGCGGGACGAGCGGGTCGTCGGCCGGGCCCGGCAGATCCTCGGCTCCGACGTGTACGTCCACCAGTCCCGGATCAACGTCAAGCCGGGCTTCGGCGCGAGCGGCTTCTACTGGCACTCGGACTTCGAGACCTGGCACGCCGAGGACGGCCTGCCGAACATGCGCACGGTGTCCGTCTCGATCGCGCTGACCGAGAACCACGACACCAACGGCGGCCTGATGATCATGCCGGGCTCGCACCGGACGTTCCTGGGCTGCGCCGGGGCCACGCCGAAGGACAACTACAAGAAGTCGCTGCAGATGCAGGACGCGGGCACCCCGTCCGACGAGGCGCTGACCCGGCTGGCGAGCGAGCACGGCATCCGGCTCTTCACGGGCCGGGCCGGTTCGGCGACCTGGTTCGACTGCAACTGCATGCACGGCTCCGGCGACAACATCACGCCGTTCCCGCGCAGCAACGTCTTCATCGTGTTCAACAGCGTGGAGAACACGGCGGTGGAGCCGTTCGCGGCACCGATCCGCAGGCCTGAGTTCATCGGCGCGCGCGACTTCACTCCGGTGAAGTAACCCCCCGAGCACCGGGCCGGGGCCTCCTCGTGTGGGACGGGAGGCCCCGGTCCGGTCGTGTCAGTGGGACAGCGCGTCCAGCAGGCGGTCCACGTCCGCGGGCGTGTTGTACAGGTGGAAGGCCGCGCGCAGGTTGCCCGCGCGGTCGGAGACCTCGATGCCGGCGCGGCTCAGTTCGGGCTGGCGGCCGCCGAGTCCGGGCACCGAGACGATCGCCGAGCCGGGGGCGGGCACGGGCGCGCGGCCGAGGGCGGCGAGTCCGGCCCGGAACCGGTCGGCGAGGGCCACGTCGTGGGCGTGGACGGCGGCCGCGCCCAGCTCCTCGATCAGGTCGAGGGAGCGGCGCAGGCCCGCGAAGGTGAACAGGGCGTGGGTGAGGTCGAACCGCCGGGCGGAGTGGGCGAGTTCGGCGACCGGGCCGTAGCAGCTGTCCCACGGCCGCTCGGCGGCGACCCAGCCCGCGAGCACCGGGGTCAGCCCGCCGAAGTCCTCGGGGACCGTGAGGAAGGCCGCCCCGTGCGGGCCGAGCAGCCACTTGAAGGAGACGGCGGCGGTGAAGTCGTAGGCGTCCGCGTCCATCGGCAGCCAGCCGGCGGCCTGGGAGAAGTCGACGTAGGTGCGCGCGCCGTGCTCGCGGGCGGACTCCCGGAGGGCGGGCAGGTCGGCGATGCGCCCGTCGGCGGACTGGGCGGCGCTGACCGCGACCAGCGCGGTGCCCGGGCGGACGGACTCGGCGATCCGCTCCAGCGGCACCGAGCGGACCTTGAGGTCGCCGCGGACGTGGAAGGGGTTCAGCACGGAGGTGAAGTCGTCCTCGGCGGTGAGGACTTCGGCACCGGCGGGCAGCGAGGCGGCGATCACACCGGTGTGCGCGGCGACCGAGGCGCCGGCCGCGACCCGGGTGGCCGGGACCCCGGCGAGCCGGGCGTAGGCGGCCCGGCAGGCCTCCACGTCCTCGTACAGCGAGGTCAGCGGCCGGCCTTCGGCCCGCAGCAGCGCCGCCTCGTGCAGGGCGGCGACGGTACGGGCCGGCAGCAGGCCGTTGCTGGCGGTGTTGAGGTAGGTGCTCCTCGGGGTGAACTCGGCGCGGACGAGGCTCTCGAACGTCTCCGTGGTCTCCATGGGTCCACTCTGCGGCCCCAGGAAGTAGTAGTCCATTGCGGATTTTTACGTGGATCCGCTTAGGAGCGCTTATACGTCCGCGCCGACCTGCGGTTTCTCAGTGCTGAGGCACCGCGCACCCGTCCGGTCCACAGGCCGCCCCGTCTCCTTGGTCCCCCTGGTCGACCAGCTTCAGCGGGGACCGCTCGCCCCAGGCCTGGGTCAGTGCCTGGGCGAAGACCTCGGCGGGCTGGGCGCCGGAGACGCCGTAGGTGCGGTCGAGGACGAAGAAGGGCACGCCGTTCGCGCCGAGCTGGGCGGCCTCGCTCTCGTCGGCGCGGACCTCGTCGGCGTACGCGGCCGGGTCGGCGAGCACCGCGCGGGCGGCCTCCGCCTCCAGTCCGGCCTCCACGGCCAGCTCCACGAGGAGCTCGTCGCCCCCGGTGAAGAGCGAGCGCTCCTCGGCGAAGTTGGCCCGGTACAGGGTCTGGATCAGCTCGTCCTGCCTGCCCTGCTCCTTGGCGAAGTGCAGCAGACGGTGCATGTCGAAGGTGTTGCCGTGGTCGCGGCCCCGGGTCCGGTAGTCCAGGCCCTCGGCGGCGGCCTGGGCGCCCAGGCTGTCCTCGGCGGCCTGGGCCCGTGCCTCGTCCATGCCGTACTTCTTGGTGAGCATGGTGATCACCGGCTGCACATCGCCCTTGGCGCGGCCCGGGTCCAGCTCGAAGGAGCGGTGCACCACCTCGACCTCGTCGCGGTGCGGGAAGGCGGCCAGAGCCTTCTCGAAGCGGGCCTTGCCCACGTAGCACCACGGGCAGGCGATGTCGCTCCAGATCTCGACGCGCATGTCTCGGCTCTCTCCAGGTCGTACGGGCACGGAGGCTCTCTCCACGTACGTGAACCTTCAAACAGCCCCGTTCATTCCCCGGGCACCCGGAAGCGCAGGAAGAGGTGGTGGTCGCCCTCGGCGGGCGGGTTCTCCGGGTCGGGGATCCAGCCCTGGCGGGTGTAGAAGGCCTGGGCGCGGGCGTTGTCCGTGTGCACGTCGAGCACGGCCGTCCGCTTGCCGTCGGCCCGCCACTCCTCCACGCAGGCCGTGTGCAGGGCCGTGCCGATGCCGGAGCGCCAGTGGTCCGGGTCGACGTGGAACTGGAACAGCTTGACCGTGTCCGCGGGTGCGCCGTCCGGGGTGCGGAAGGAGGCGATGCCGGAGATCCGGCCCTGCGCGACGGCGCACAGCACATGCCCGTCGGGGCGCTCGATGGAGCCGCGCCAGGCCTCGACCCAGTCGAAGTCGGCCTGGGGAAGGCCGTCCGGGTAGTAGGTCGAGCGGGCCCGGACGTGCAGATCGGCGATGGACTCGGTCTCGGCGGCCACGGCGGTGCGGATCACCAGGGCGTCGGTCACACGTTCACTGATCATGCAACGGAGGACGTGACGGCACCGGGCCCGGTTCCATGACGGCTGAGCCGGGCCCTGCAGGCACTCTGCGTGAGAACCTGCCCACCCTGACGTTCGCCCTCATCTTCCGTCTCTCAGGTCGCTCGGCCAGGCAGGGCTGAACGCGAGGTGGTCATAGGTGACCACACAGCCCTCCCCCATCGGCGACTGAGTCATGAAGCCGACCAGCGCCGCGCCGGTCTCCTTCTCCTCGCCGAGGGTGAAGAGCCGGACGAAGGTCCAGCGCTCGCCGTCCGGGGAGGCGTGGAAGGCGAAGGCCCGCCCGGTCCGGCTGACCCGCAGCCATACCGAACTCCCCTCCACGGAGAAGGAGTTCGCGTCGTCGGAGTGTCCCCGGGTGACCACCGTGCAGACGGTGGGCACGTCCGGGGAGTACTCCAGACAGAGCTTGGCCCAGGCGCGGTCGCCGACGTGGACGTAGAGGACACCGGCGTCGAAGGACGCGTTGAACCCGACGGTGACCCGGGCTGCCAGCTGGAAGTCGCCCTCGGGCGCCCCGAGCAGCCGGGGCGCGTCGGAGGCGGGCTCCTCGGCTTCACCGGTGGGCGGCACGAACCGGTCCTGCCGGGGGCCGGCCCACCCGGTGAGCACACCCCCCTCGTAGGACCAGTTGCCGTCGGGCCCGTAGGTCCTCAGGGGGAAGGGGAGTTCGGGAAGTTCCACGTCCATTGCGCGAGTGTCCCAGGTTCCTTTTCGTCCGTCCCGTGAATGTGTTCAGCGTTCGAGGACGCCGTTGAACCGGCGCGGGAGGCCCAGCGGGTTGCCGTCCTTCAGTTCGGCCGGCAGCAACGCCTCGGGCGCGTTCTGGTAGGCGACCGGCCGCAGCCACCGCTCGATGGCCGTCCCGCCGACGGACGTCGACGTCGAGGTGGTGGCCGGGTAGGGACCACCGTGGTGCTGGGCCGGAGCCACCGCCACGCCCGTCGGCCATGCGTTCACCAGGACACGGCCCGCCAGCGGCGTCAGCTCGGCAAGGATCTCGGCACCACGGCCCTCGCCGGCGGCCTCCTCGGCCGAGAGATGCACCGTCGCCGTCAGGTTGCCCGGCAGCCGCGACAGCACCGCCGTCGCCTCGCCCTCGTCCTCGTAGCGGACCACCACGGTGACCGGTCCGAAGCACTCCTCAAGCAGCAGGTCGTACGCGCCCTGCTCGGCCAGCCTGCTCGCGGGCACCGTGAAGAACCCCGGGCTGACCGTGTGCTCGCCGCCCGCGCCCGGCGTGACCGGCGAGTCCACCTCGGGCAGTTGTACGCGCTCGGCGACGCCCGCGACGAAGTTGTCCCGCATGCGGTGGTCGAGGAGGACACCCGCGTCGGTGTCGCTGACGGCGTCCGTGAGCGCCTTGACGAGCCCGTCGCCCGCGGCGCCGGACGGCACCAGCACCAGGCCCGGCTTGACGCAGAACTGGCCGACGCCCAGGGTCATGGACCCGGCCAGCCCGGAGCCGATCGCCTCCGCCCGCTCGGCCGCCGCCGCCTCGGTCACCACGACCGGGTTCAGCGAGCCCAGCTCACCGTGGAACGGGATCGGCACCGGTCGCGCGGCGGCCGCGTCGAACAGGGCACGCCCGCCGCGCACCGAGCCGGTGAAGCCCGCGGCGGCGACCAGCGGGTGCTTGATCAGCTCGACGCCCGCCTCGAAGCCGTGCACGAGCCCGACGACGCCCTCGGGGATGCCGTGTTCGGCGGCGGCCCGGCGCAGCACCTTGGCGACCAGCTCGGACAGGCCCGGGTGGTCGGGGTGGGCCTTGACGACCACCGGGCAGCCCGCGGCCAGCGCGCTCGCGGTGTCGCCGCCCGCCACGGAGAAGGCGAAGGGGAAGTTGGAGGCGGAGTAGACGGCGACGACGCCCAGCGGGACCTTGTAGCGGCGCAGGTCCGGTATCGGCGGGGTGGCGGTGTCGTCGGGGTGGTTGATGACGACGTCCAGGAAGGCGCCCTCGTCGACGATGCCGGCGAAGGCGCGCAGCTGGTACGCCGTGCGGGCGAGTTCGCCGGTCAGCCGGACCGGGCCGAGGGCGGTCTCGGCGTCGGCGGTCTCGATGAGGCCGTCCTTGGCCGCTTCGAGGCCGGCGGCGGCCGAGCGGAGGAAGGCGGAGCGCACGGTGCGGTCGGCGAGCGCGCCGCGGACGGCGTGCGCCGCGCGGACAGCCGCGTCCACCTCCAGGGCTGTGGCCTCCACCGCAACCTGTTCACGCTGCTTCCCGGTACGCGGGTCGACACTCCAGACTGGTGCTGCTGCCACCGCGGATCCCTCCAAGTAAGGCCGCAATTCCTGGGTCAATCATCCAGCGCGTTCGATATACTGAACGCTGTCTCTGATGATGAATACGCTGCTCGGAGACTATATATCCAGGTCGTCGTCGAACGAAGGGGTCAAGGGCGATGTCGGCAGGCGAGACAGGGGCACAGGTCAAATCCGCGGTGCGGACCGTTGAGTTGCTCGAGTACTTCGCCGGAAAGCCCGGCATGCACTCCCTCGCAGCCGTCCAGGAGGCCGTGGGCTACCCCAAGTCCAGCCTGTACATGCTGCTGCGCACACTCGTGGAGCTGGGCTGGGTGGAGACGGACGCGACGGGGACGCGGTACGGCATCGGGGTGCGGGCGCTGCTGGTCGGCACGTCCTACATCGACGGCGACGAGGTGGTGGCGGCCGCCCGGCCGACCCTCGACCGCCTCTCCGACGACACCACGGAGACCATCCACCTGGCCCGCCTGGACGGCACGAACGTCGTCTACCTGGCCACCCGGCAGTCGCAGCACTATCTGCGCCCCTTCACCCGCGTCGGCCGCCGCCTGCCCGCCCACTCCACCTCCCTCGGCAAGGCGCTGCTCGCCACCCACACCGACGAACAGGTCCGCAAGCTCCTGCCGGAGACGCTGCCCGCCCTGACCGAGCACACGATCACCGACCGCGAGAAGCTGATCGAGGAACTCCACCAGGTCCGCGAGCAGGGCTTCGCCGTCGACCGCGAGGAGAACACGCTGGGCCTGCGCTGCTTCGGTGTCGCGATCCCGTACCGCACCCCCGCCCGGGACGCCATCAGCTGCTCGGTCCCGGTGGCCCGGCTGACCCCCGCCCACGAACAGATGATCAAGGACGCGCTGTTCGACGCGCGGGACCGCCTCACGCTGGCGACGCGGAGGCTGTGAGGACGACGGCGTCTCCCCCGTCCGGCGGAGGCGGATCGTCGGTGCGCAGGACGTGAACCAGGCGGTCGAAGCAGGAGCGTTGCTGCATGACCAGGGTGTGGGGACTTCTTTTCGACGGGCGGGCGCGGCGCCGCTGGATCCATCTGATCCTGGGCGGTGCGCTCGCCATGCCGTACGTCCTCGTCGGCTCGGTGGTCGTGGGGCCGCTCACCGGCGTGGCCGACGTGTTCGGGTCCCTGCCCCTGCAACTCGGCTCGTTCGCGGTCGGGTTGCCGATCGCCGCCGTCACCTCCCTCTTCCCGCTGACCCGCCCGCTGGAGTCGGCTGCCGCCCGCGCCCTGTGCGGCGTCGACGCCGACGCCCTCGCCCCCGGCCCGGCCCGGACGCGGTCCGAACGGGGCCGTACGGCCGCCTGGTTCACGCTGCATCTGGGGCTCGGCGGGATCCTCTCGGGGATGTCGCTGGCCGTGCCGCCGTTCGCCGTGGCGCTGATGGCGGTGCCCCTGTTCGCCGGGCTGCGCGACCCCCGGCTCGGACTCCCCGAAGTCCTCGACCACGGCTGGGCGTTGGCGCTCTGCCCCCTCGCAGGCATGGCGATGCTGGTCGCCCTCGCGGCCTGCGCCGCCGGCTGCGGGGCCCTGCTCGCCCGCTGGGCGCCCGCCCTGCTCGGACCCACCCCCGCGGACCGGCTCGCCGCGGCCGAGGCGCGCGCCGCCGACCTCGCCGTGCGCAACCGGCTCGCCCGCGAACTGCACGACTCCGTGGGACACGCGCTGAGCGCCGTCACCCTCCAGGCGAGCGCCGCCCGCCGCGTCCTCGGCGCCGACCCCGAGTTCGTGCGCGAGGCACTGGCCGCCATCGAGGACACCACCCGGCGCACGGTCGGTGAACTGGACGCCGTCCTCGGTGTGCTGCGGGACGGCGGCGCCCCCGGCACCGCCCCCGCGCCGACCCTCGCGGCCGACCTGGACGGGCTGCTGCGCCGGACCAGGGCGGGCGGGCAGCGTGTGACGGCCACTGTCGACACCGGCCCCGCCGCCCTGCCCCCGCTGGTCTCCCGGGAGGCGTACCGGATCGTGCAGGAGGGCCTGAGCAACGCCCTCAAGCACGCCGGCGAACCGGTCGCCCTCCGCATCACCACCACCGACGGGTACTTGGAGATCACCCTCGAGAACCCCCTCGGCGCCTCCCCCGCTCCCCGCCCCGGCGGCGGCCACGGCCTGCGCGGAATCGCCGACCGGGTACGGCTGCTGGGCGGCGCCTCGCACGCGGGCGCGTCCGGGGACACATGGCGCCTGCAGGCCCGACTGCCGCTGAAGGGATCCACGTGACCGACGAAAGGACCCGCATGCCCCGGCCCCCGATCCGGGTCGTCCTCGCCGACGACGAGCGCATGGTCCGCACCGCCCTGCGGGCCATCCTCTCCGCCGAGCCCGGCCTGGAGGTGGTCGGCGAGGCGGCCACCGGCGCCGAGGCGGTGTCCGTCGTCCGGGAGCTGCGCCCCGACGTCGTCCTCATGGACGTCCGCATGCCGGAGGCCGACGGCATCCGGGCCACCGAGCAGATCCTCGCCACCCTCGACGAGCCGCCCCGGATCGTGGTCGTGACCACTTTCGAGAACGACTCCTACGTGTACGACGCGCTGCGTGCCGGAGCCGCCGGGTTCCTGCTGAAGCGGTCGGACGCCGACACCCTCGTCCAGGCGGTACGGCTGGTCGCGCGCACCGACAGCCTGCTGTTCCCGTCGGCCGTACGGACCCTCGCGACCGAGCACGCGCGCAGGGCGCCGGTACCCCCGGCCTGGGTGGGCCGGCTCACGGGACGCGAGAGCGAGGTGCTGCGGCACATGGCTGCCGGGCTGACCAACGCGGAGATCGCCCGGCGCATGGACGTCGGCCCGGCCACCGTGAAGTCGCACGTCGCGGCCGTGCTGGCCAAGACGGGCACCCGGGACCGGACGCAGGCGGTGATCGCCGCGTACGAGGCCGGGTTTCTGAACACACGATAAGAAAAGCGGGCGTACGGGAACGATTGTCCCTGTCTCGATCGTCTTCACGAGCGGGATGAACAAGACGATCAGGCGAGCGTCCGTCTTCACGCTGCTGCTCGTGCTCGCCCTGCTGGTCAGGGCGACCTGGGTGCAGTTCTACGACGGCAAGGCCCTCGCGGACGACAACGACAACCGGCGGAACGTGATCGAGACGTACTCACAGCCGCTCGGGAACATCATCGTGGCCGGGAACTCGATCACCGGCTCGGCCCGGACGAAGGGAAGCGACCTCGCGTACCAGCGGACGTACAAGAACGGCAAGCTGTACGCGGCGGTGACGGGCTACGCCTCGCAGGCCTACGCCCCGACCCAGCTGGAGGGCATCTACGGGGATCTCCTCAACGGCACGGACAATCAGCTGAAGACCGTGCTGGGCACGGTCACCGGAAAGCGCGCCGACCCGGGCAACGTGCTCACCACGATCGACCCGGCCGTGCAGAAGGCGGCGTACGACGCGCTCGGCGGCAACAAGGGCGGGGCCGTCGCGATCGACCCGAAGACCGGCAAGATCCTCGCGGTGGTGTCGACCCCGTCGTACGACCCCGGGCAGCTCACCGACGCGAACACGGCCGGGGCGGCCTGGAAGCGGCTCAACGCGGACAAGGACAAGCCGCTCACCAACCGTGCGCTGCGCCAGCCGCTGCCGCCGGGCTCGACGTTCAAGCTGGTCGTGGCGGCGGCCGCGCTGGAGAGCGGGCTGTACGAGAACGTGGACCAGCACACCCGCAGTCCCGACCCGTACACCATGCCGGGCACGACGCGCCCGCTGAGGAACGAGAACACGTCGGCCCCGTGCGAGAACGCCTCGATCCGGGTCGCCCTCCAGTACTCCTGCAACAACGTCTTCGGCAAGATGGCCGTCGACCTCGGCCAGGACAAGGTGAAGGCGATGGCCGAGAAGTTCGGCTTCAACGACGACCGGCTGGACGTGCCGGTGCGGGCCTACGCCAGCGTGTACCCCTCGGACATGGACAAGGCGCAGACCGCCCTGTCCGGCATCGGCCAGTTCGACGTCACCGCGACCCCGCTCCAGATGGCCATGGTGTCGGCGGCCATAGCCAACGGCGGCAAGCTGGTCTCGCCGCACATGGTGTCGCGGATCACCGACAGCGGCGGTGACGTACTGAAGGACTACGACGACAGCGCGGACACCAAGGAGATCGTCAGCTCCGGCACGGCCGAGCAGTTGCAGTCGGCGATGGAGACGGTGGTGAAGGACGGCACCGGTACGAACGCGCTGATCGACGGGGCGACCGTGGGCGGCAAGACCGGTACCGCCCAGCACGGCGAGAACAACAGCAAGACGCCGTACGCCTGGTTCACCTCGTACGGCAAGTCCGACAGCAACGGCAAGGAAGTCGCTGTCGCGGTGATGGTGGAGCAGTCGGACGCGGCGCGCTCCGAGGTCAGCGGCAATGGTCTGGCGGCGCCGGTGGCCAAGGCGATGATGCAGGCGGCGCTGAAGTAGACACCGGGAAGGGGGCGGTTCGGCAGAACCGCCCCCCAAGCCTCACTTCACGCCCAGGATCTGCTCCACCGGATCGATCGCGAAGTAGACGAGGAACAGCGCCGAGACGCCCCACAGCAGCCAGTTGACCTCCTTCGCCTTGCCCAGCACCGCCTTGATGAGCACGTACGACAGGAAGCCCGCGCCGATGCCGTCCGTTATCGAGTAGGTGAACGGCATCGCGGCGATGGTGAGGAACGCCGGGATGGCGATCTCGTACTTGTCCCAGTCGATGTGCTTGACGTGGGTCATCATCAGGAAGCCCACCGCGATCAGCGCGGGCGCGGCCGCCTGCAGCGGGACGATCGTCAGCAGCGGGGTGAGGAAGAGCGCGAGGCCGAAGAGGCCGCCGGTGACCAGGTTGGCGAAGCCGGTGCGGGCGCCCTCGCCGACGCCGGCCGCGGACTCGATGTAGGCGGTGTTGGAGGAGGCGGAGCCGACACCGCCGGCGACGGCCGCGGCGCCGTCGATGAACAGGACGCGGCCGATACCGGGCACCTGCCCCTTCTCGTCGAGCAGTCCGGCCTCCGCGCTGATGCCGACGATGGTGCCCATCGCGTCGAAGAAGTCCGACAGGATCAGCGTGAAGACCAGCAGGACGGCGGTGAGGACACCGGCCTCCGCGAAGCCGCCGAACAGGCTGAAGTGACCGACGAGCCCGAAGTCCGGGGCGGCGACGAGCTTGTCCGGGACCTTCGGGGTGGTCAGGCCCCAGCTCTTGATGTCGGCGAGGGCGTTGATGACGATCGCGACGACGGTCATGGTCACGATGCTGATGAGGATCGCGCCCTTCACCTTGCGGGCGAGCAGCGCGATGGTCAGCAGGACACCGAGGCAGAAGACGAGGACGGGCCAGCCGGTGAGGCGGCCGACGGCGCCGAGCTGCACGGGGACGGTGGTGTTGGCGACGTCCGGGATACGGCTGACGAACCCGGCGTCCACGAAGCCGATGAAGGCGATGAACAGGCCGATGCCGACGCCGATGGCCTGCTTCAGCTGCTGCGGGATCGCGTTCATGATCGCTTCCCGGAGTCCGGTGAGGACCAGGAGGCAGATCAGCGCGCCCTCCAGGACGACCAGGCCCATCGCGTCGGGCCAGCTCATCAGCGGGGCCAGTTGGAAGGCGACGACAGCGTTGAGGCCGAGGCCGGCGGCGATGGCAAGGGGGAGGTTGCCGCCGACGCCCATGATGACCGTCATCACACAGGCCACCAGCGCGGTGGCGGTGACGAGTTGGCCGGTGTCGAGGGAGTGACCGAACTTGTCCTTGGCGCTGCCCAGGATGATCGGATTCAGGACAAGGATGTAGGCCATCGTGAAGAACGTGGCGAAGCCGCCCCGTATCTCCCGGCCGAACGTCGATCCCCGCTCGGAGATTCTGAAGTACCGGTCGACGCTGTTCCCGGCAGGTGGCGCGGCGCTCGACCGCTGGTCCACCTTCTGCGTCTCGGACATGGTCCTACTCCTCGTTGCCTGGTGAGCGTGTGCGGATGCTGGCTGGATTGTTCCCTCGTTGAACCCGTTTCAGGTATTCACCGTGTTACGGAATCGGGTTCGGAGTGTCATACGGCGTCCGATCCTCCGTACATTGCACGCAAAAAGATCACTGCTACGCTTCCGGATCTCCGTCCGGGCCTCCACCGGACGTTCGCATGTCATTTACATGACACTCACCGTCGTACCGAGAAGGGGTCACCCGTGGGCTCAGTCGTCGACGACGCCGCCTCCGTGGAGTTCCACGCCTTCTTCGAACGCCACTACGCCGAACTCTCCCGTCTCGCCCACTTGTTGACGGGCGAGGCGGATGCCGCCGACGACCTGGCCGCGGATGCGCTGCTGGCGCTGTGGGACCGCTGGGACCGGGTGCGCGCGGCCGACCATCCGGTGGCGTACGCGCGGGGCGTGGTCGCCAACCTGGCCCGCTCCCGGATCCGCAGCGCGGTGCGGGAGCGGCGCCGGATCGCGCTGTTCTGGTCGCACCGCGAGGAGAGGACCGAGAACCCGGACGTCGCGGGCGTGGTGGACGTACAGGAGGCGCTGCGCAGGCTGCCGTTCCGCAAGCGGGCGTGTGTGGTGCTCCGGCACGCGTTCGACCTGTCGGAGAAGGACACCGCGCTGGCTCTCGGGGTGTCGGTCGGTACGGTGAAGAGCCAGACGTCCAAGGGCGTGGCCGAACTGCAACGACTGCTCGGTCCCCGGAGTGTGCCGCAGAAGGTGCACGCGGCGATGGCGCGCGGTGGCGAGAGCGGAGGAAGGAACCGATGAGGCGGCAGGACGTGCACGACGAGCTGCGCGACCGGCTGCACGAGGCGGCCGAGGCCCATGAACCCGACCGGGCGCGCATCCTGGCCCGGGTCGAGCGTGGCATGGCGGGCCGGCCCGGCGTCGGCCACCGGGCTGAGCGTTCGCCGGTGTTCGGCTGGATGCGCGTGGTCGGCGCCACCGCGGCGGTGGCCGGAGTCCTCGCGGTCGGCGGGTACGCGGTGGCGTCGGCGGTCAGGAACGACTCCTCTCCCCCGCAGCAGACCGTCGCGGTCTCACCGACGCCCACACCGTCACCGGACGCGACGACGCGACCGTCGGCGCACCCCGCGGACCCGGCACCCGGTACGGGCGCCCCACACCCGCCCCGCACCCCCGATTCCTCACCGTCGCGGACTCCGCAGACCTCCGCACAGCCGCCCGTGGCCCACGGCGAGCAGGACGGCCCGCTGTGGTCGGACGGCTCGGTGGACCCGCACAGCAACGACTTCTGGGCGCAGAGCAACCTCACCCTGAAGACCTCCGGTCAACTGACCTCGCTCACCGTCGAGTTGAAGGTTGCCCGGACCGGCGGGGTCACCTCGGCGGGCGCCTGGCGGTCCCTGCCCGAGACGGACTTCACCCTGACCGTCGGGGAGAGGAACGGCTTCCTCGTCTACACCTGGACCCTCAAGGACGGCAGCAAGGTCCCGGCGGGCGAGTGGGTGTTCGCGGGCCAGTACCACCACGAGCGCGGCGGCCGGGACGCGAAGGACGACAGCTACACGATCGCGGGCACGGCGGACGGCCACCCGTACACGGTGACGGGCGACTTCGCGGCACACGACACCAGCGAAGGCGATTCCTAGACCGAAACGCCTCCGCAGCTCCGGCCGACGGGGGCGCCGACACCTCACAGGGCGCGGGGAACCACGCGATCAGCCCCGACGATCCGCGGATCTCAGTCGGGTAGTAGGTGCCGCCCCGCACCTGGATGACGGTACCGGCGGCGGCGTTTCTGACGGCCGACTCCAGCTGGGCGGTGGTGGACACGGTGACCGTGGTCGCGGCGGCCTGGGCGCCGCCGTTCGACAGGCCGAGGCAGACGCCGCCGGCCCCCGCGGCGACCGCCACCGCGGCGGCGATCGAGAGAGTGCGCGTCCTGCGGTGGCGTCCGGTGCTCTGCCGCACTGGTCGTTCCTTTCCCAGGGGGTTGGGACGCATGCCAGTCGCCGCCGTGACCGGATCGGGTTGCCGCGCCCGAGCGAAAACGACCGAAAGTTTCGGCCGCCCGAGTCGCCTGCACACGGATTGACGCCCTGATCATCACTGGCCACACTCCGAGAGCGCGCACCAATCAACAGAAGTCCCCAAACCCTCACAGGACTGCCATGCGCCTCAGAACCAGGACCCTGCTGGTCCCCCTCCTCGCCGCCCTCTTCCTCACCCTGCTGACCGCCCCGCCGGGCTCCGCGCAGACACGGCATCCCAGGTACGCGGGTTATCTCTTCGCCTACTTCACCGGCGAGGGCACCGCCGACGGCGAACAGATCCGCTACGCCCTCAGTCAGGACAACGACCCGCTGCACTGGCGGGAGTTGAACGCGGGCAAGCCGGTGCTGACCTCGACCATCGGCGAGAAGGGCCTGCGCGACCCCTTCGTGATCCGCTCCCCCAAGGGTGACAGGTTCTATCTGATCGCCACCGACCTGCGGATGTACCGGAACAGCAGCGGCAGCTGGGACTACGTCCAGCGGCACGGCAGCAGGTCCGTCATGATCTGGGAGTCCACCGACCTGGTGCACTGGACCGATCAGCGGCTGGTGAAGGTGGCACCGGACAACGCGGGCAACACCTGGGCCCCGGAGGCCTACTGGGACGACCGGCTCCACGAGTACGTGGTCTTCTGGGCGTCGAAGCTGTACGCCGCCGACGACCCCGGCCACACCGGCTCGACGTACAACCGGATGCTCTACGCGACCACCAGGGACTTCCGCACCTTCAGCGAGCCGAAGGTCTGGGACGACCCGGGCTACTCGGTGATCGACTCGACGGTCATCAAGGACAAGGGGACGTACTACCGCTTCACCAAGGACGAGCGGGACCCCAGCTCCAGCTCGCCCTGCTCGAAGTTCATCACCGCCGAGAAGTCGCGGGACCTGACCGCCACGTCGTACGGCTTCGTCTCCGACTGCATCGGCAGCGGCTCCATCCAGCGGGGCGAGGGGCCGACCGTGTTCAAGTCGAACACCGAGAAGAAGTGGTACCTGTTCATCGACGAGTACGGCCTGCGCGGCTACGTACCCTTCGAGACCACCGACCTCGCCTCGGGCAGGTGGACCCTGTCCACGGACTACGCACTGCCCGCCAGCCCCCGCCACGGCACGGTGCTGCCGGTGACGGGGGCCGAGTACGAGCGGCTGCTCAGGACCTACGGATGACCGTCAGGAGACGAAGTAGGTCGGGTTCGGCAGCTTGTAGGTGCGGTCGGCGTAGCCGCCGTCCAGGTCCGAGTACTGGTCGCCGAAGTTGGCGATGACCTCGTACCCGAGGTCGTCCTCGATGTGCTTGCGCGTGCCGCCCTTGTACTGCACGGTCGTGCAGTTCCAGGTGCCCGGGGTGGCGCAGTCGCCCAGGTAGGCCGGCGGGTTGGCCTTGTCCTTGAGGAACATGTGGTCGGCGTCGAGGTTCACATCGGCGCCGATCTTCTTCAGGTTCTCGACGGCGGCGCTGCGCTGCGCCTCGCTGAGACCGGAGTTGTAGAAGACCTCGACGCCCTTGGACTCGGCGTACTGGACCAGCTCGGGGCTGCCGAACACGGCCGGACGGCTGGCCTTGTTCACGTAGTCGGCCCAGGTGGTCCCGTTGTACGTGTAGTTGTACCGCTTCTCGTAGTCGAGGCTGAGCAGCAGCGTGTCGTCGATGTCGAAGACGACGGCCGGCTTCTCGCCGTGGCGGTGCGCCTTGCGGGCCGCCTTGTCGATGTAGCGCCTGGCGTCGGCGTCGATGCGCGCCAGGTCCTTGGCGTACGGGCTGTCCGGGGACGCCTGGTAGACGCCGTTGGCGTCGGCGGTGGTGCCGTAGTAGGTGTCGATGTCCTTCACCAGGAGCCCGATGTTGTAGGGCTCATGGGTCGAGTTCGCCGTCGACTGACCGGCCGTGGCCGCGCCGGCGCCGTACAGGGCGCCACCGGCGAGGGCACAGGCGGCGGTGACCGCCGCGATCCGTAGTGATTTATGCATGACAGGTTTTCTACGCGCGTCACCCAGTGGAAGGCGAGATTCGTTGCCCGATCGATACACACCAATTCGGTTGGATGCAGGGGCTGGTCAGTCGCACGGCGGGTCGTAGGGTTCGCCGGGGACGTACGGCGCGTGGTGCTCTTGGTGTCTGCGGCGGCGAGCAATTCGCCGCCGGGACGGAAGGCGGCAAGCGACCAGTCGGCGCCCGGGGTCAGCCACCGGGCCAGCTCTAATTCATCGTCGCCCCGATCGTCGCGCTGCCCGTCGTCAGGAACGTCGTCGACGGCAGGGAGCCGTCCGGCTTGCGGGCGTTGTACGTCGTGGAGGCGTCCGTGGAGACGAAGGACGGGGTGGAGACGCCGGAGTCCCAGTTGTTGCCGGCGGAGACGACCGAGGAGCCCTTGCCGACCAGTCCGCCGCCGTTGCTCACCGCGAGGTTCTTGCCGAGGCGGGCGGAGCTGGTGGCGAAGTAGTAGCCCCACTGGGCGTTGGCGTAGGCGGTGGTGCGGTTGATGACGATCGCGCCGGTGTTGGAGTTCTCGGTGAAGCCGTTGCCGGCGTTGTCCCAGGCGGCGGAGTTGTTGACGACGTGGGCGACCGTCACGCCGTTGCCGCCGAGCTTGTAGCCGTTGCCGTTGCCCTCGAAGGCGGTGTCGCCCCAGCGGTTCTTGCCGTTGCCGAAGGACCAGGTGTGCTCGATGGTGACCGGGGAGGAGAAGGACCAGAGGTCGATGCCGTCGTCGGAGTTGTTGTAGAGGCGCGCTCCGCTGACCAGGTTGCCGGTGCCGGAGCCGAACTTGACGGCGACGCCGTCCGCGTTCTGGCCGTGCGTGGCGGCGTCGTAGTTGCCGTACGAGTCCAGGTTCTTGACCGTGTTGTTCACGGTCCCGTCCCCGGTGAGTGTGAAGCCGGAGTCGCCGCCGTTGATGGTCTTGATGTTGTTCCAGTCGGTGCCGGTGCAGGACTGGCAGACGACCGCACTGTCCGGGGAGTTCTGGAAGGTGATGTCGGAGACGTTCCAGTAGTCGGCGGTCAGCTTGAAGATCCAGGAGCCGGAGGGCATCGAGGAGCCGTCGATCTTCACGGTCTCCGAGCCGTACGCGGTGAGGGTGATCGGGGAGGACGAAGTGCCGTTGGCCGTCGACTGGAGGGTCGCGGTCGGGTAGTACGTGCCGCCGCGTACCTGGATGACGGTGCCGGCGGTGGCGTTCTTGATGGCGTTCGCCAGGTCGGTGGAGTTGCTGACCACCACGGTCGCGGCGTGCGCGGGCGTGGCGACCAGGCCGAGTCCGGCGATGGCGAGGACGGTGAGGGTGCTCTTGATGCGACGCATGACGTGCGGGTCCTTTCGTCGGCTCAGAGCGAGCGGTGGGGATGGGAGTGGGGGTGCCAGTCGCCGAGGTAGGCCGCGGGGGTGTGCAGCCCGGCCTCGGTGTCGGTGAGCTGGGGCCGGTCGGCGGGGACGGTGATCACGGCGCCCGGCCCCGCGTTGCGGTACTCGGCGAACCGCTGGTTCTGCCACGGGTAGGTGGCCGACATGTCGGTGTAGGGCGCGGCCGCGTCGATGCCGGGGCCGAGCCAGGTGTCGCGGACGGTGAGCATGGGGCGGGCGGTGTGGTCGGAGCCGGGCACCCAGGGGCGCGCCAGCTTGTAGAAGGCGTCGGGGGCCTCGCTGCTGACACGGCTGCGGACGACCAGGTAGCCGCGCGGGTTGGCGACGGCCGTGGAGGGCGCGAAGACGAAGCCGTACGGCGCCCCGGCCAGGTCCGTGCGGTTCAGGGTGCGGAAGTGGCAGTGCTCGTAGACGGCGGTGGCCCGTCCGAAGACGAAGTCGACGTCACCCTCGACGTAGCAGTGGGCGTAGTACTGGCGGGCGAAGGTGCCGAGGGCCGTCGAGTCGGCGTACAGGGTGTCCTGGTGGCCGAGGAAGCGGCAGTGCAGGAAGGCGCTGCGGTCGCCCTGCACCTTGATGGCGACGGCCTGGGTGCCGCTGATGTCGGGGTGGTCGGCGCGCAGCCAGTCGTTGGCGAACGTGATCCAGCGGGCGGTGAAGCCGTCGGCCTGCACGGTCGTGGTGGCCGATCCGGTGGTGCCGTAGGTGCCGCCGCCGGGCTTGGGGGTGCCGGCCGCGTGGTCGTAGACGATGACGACGTCCCGGGGGTCCTCGGAGGCGCCGATCCAGGTCGTCTCCGTACGGCTGACGTCGACGGCGACCGTCTCCCGGTAGGTGCCGGGTGCGAGGACCAGCGTCCGGCCGCTGCCGGTGGCGGCGGTCACGGCGGCCTGCACGGAGGTGAAGTCACCGCGGCCGTACGGGTGGACGTACAGGGTCGCCGGGGTGAGGCGGCGGGCCGGTGACCCGTACCGGCCGAACGGGCGCGGTCCCCCGGCGGCCCGCGCGGGGACGGCGGCGAGGCCGAGCGCGGCGGCGGCCCCGGCGCTCGCGAGCAGGAAACGCCGTCTGGACAGAGGGAGGTGGGGCGAGGGCATGGGAGTGCTCCTTCGCGGTGCGGCTCGTGGGGAGAAGGGGGCCGGGGCCGGGCGTCCGGCCCCGGTGGGTCAGCCCAGGCGGCCCGCGCCCGCGCAGTGGTCGACCAGGCCCGGCACGGCCTTGGCGGGGTCGACCTCGGTGCGCAGGGTCGGCGTCCAGCCGGCCCCGGACTGCAGGATCTCGCCCGGGATCTCGGTGTTGTGGACGGCGATCAGGTCCGTCGGCACGCCGTTGACGTAGTTGTCGGTGGCGGTGAGAGGCGCCTCCTTCCACTTCTTCAGGATCGAACCGGTCTTCACACCCGTCGGCAGGGTGAACGCGTTGTGCTCGGCGACGAGTTGGGACTCCATGCCGATGCCGTAGCTGTAGGAGTAGCCGTCGCCCGCGACGAAGTGGTTGTTGTAGGAGTCCACCTGTCCGAAGCGGACGCGGGGTGCGCGCTCGACCAGGTTCGAGAACAGGTTGTGGTGGAAGGTGACCTTCAGATGACCCCGGTCGACCGCGGCCGTGGAGGCGCTGTCGCTGTTGCCGATGAGGATCGTCTTGTCGTGGTCCTCGAAGACGTTCCAGGAGGCGGTGACGTAGTCGGCGCCCTTGACGATGTCCAGTTCGCCGTCGTGCTGCTCGTAGATCCGGCCGAAGTAGTGGGGCAGGGTGCTGTCCGGGTGGTCGCCGTCGGTGAAGGTGTTGTGGTTCATCCAGATATGGGTCGAGCCGTAGACCACCGCGCTGTCGTACTCGGAGTTCCAGTTGCCGTCGGCGGTGTCGGTGGGGTCCCACTGCGGGAAGCAGTCGAGGGGGCTCTCGAAGCTCAGGTTGCGGACGATGACGTTGTCGGCGCCCTTGATCTGGAGGCTGGCGCCCTTGAAGCCGGCGTCCCTGCCGATGCCGACGATGGTGGTGTTGGCGGGGATGTTCGCCTTGATGTAGGCGTCCTGCTGGGCGGCGGAGGCCCGGCGCAGGCCCTCGGGGCTGCCGTCGGACTCGCCGTCGAGGTTCTTGGTGCGACCCCACACGGCCGGGTCGTAGGTCTTCAGGTAGGTGTCGAAGTCGTAGCCGGGCACGGCGAACGAGTCGCAGCTCGGCCCGTCCGCGTCGATCGTGCCCTTCACCCTGATGATCTTCGCGGTACTGGCGCCGTCCGCGAGGGCGGCCTTGAACTGCTCCCAGGTGGTGACGGTGTGGACGTGCGCGGCATCGGCGGCGGCACCGCCGGTCGTCCCGGTGCCGTAGGCGGCCCAGCCGTCGCTTGCGGGCAGCACCTGGCGCTCGGGGCCCCGACCGGGCTGCGCGGAGGCGGCCCCGGTGACGGCGAGCACGAGGGCGGTGCAGCCCACGAGCGCACCTATGACACGTCCATGACATTTCTGTGTACGCACTGTGCGGGTCTCCTCTTTCGTGAGGTCACGATTGCGGTGCGGGCGGCCAGGTGATCCAGGACGTCGGAATGTCCTCGTGCAACCGGACGACGTCATGCCGGCCCAGCACCCGGGTGCGCAGCAGCTCCTGCGCCACGAGCCGGGCCACGGCGATGGCGCCCGGTGGGTTGAAGTGCGTGTTGTCCTGCTCGGTGTCCGTCCAGTTGAAGTACTTCTTCGTCTCCTCGACACCCAGCTCCTGCCACAACGCGAGCGACAGCGCCTCGATGTCGAGCAGCGCGACCCCTTCCTCCTCGGCGAGCGCGCGCATGGCCGCCGGGTACTCACCGTGGGTCGGTACGGCGTTCCCGTCGGCGTCGAACCTGCGGCGTTCGACGGGGGTGGCGAGGACGGGGTGGGTCCCTTTCGTCCGTGCCCCGTCGATGTACTGCCGCAGACAGTCCTGGTACGTGGTCCAGGGCTCGGTGTAGCGAGTGGGGTCGGTGCTCTTCTCGTCGTTGTGCGCGAACTGGACGATCAGGAAATCGCCGGGCCGGATCACGGAGAGAATGGCGTCGAGCCGGCCTTCGTCGACGAAGCTCTTCGAACTCCGCCCGTTCACCGCATGGTTGGCGACCTTCACCTCCTTCCGCAGGAAGAAGGAGAGCGCCATTCCCCACCCGGTCTCGGGAGCGGCGTCGGCGTATTTCTGGGCCGCGGTGGAATCACCGGCGATGTAGACGGTGCGATGCTCCTTCGGGGACCGGCCGACAAGGGGTACGGCGGCGAGGGCAGCGGAAGTCACCTGTCTGCGCGTGAGGGCCACAAGGTACACCTTTCAAACATGGGGTACGGAATTCAGGGGCGCGGGTCCGTATCAATGTGCGACTCCGTCGCGCGGGCGCGACCAGCCACAACGGACCCGCGGCCCCCCACGAATCCGAAACCACCCGAGCTATCAGTGGTTCTTCTTCCAGTCCGCCTGCGCAGCATTGAGCTGATCGGCCAGCGTGTCGAGAAATTCCTTCGCGCTCATCTTCCCGAGCAGCAGCTTCTGGAAATTGGGCTCGTTGTCCGACTTGGAGATCGTGTTCCAGTCAGGCAGGTAGTACGGCAACTGCACAATCTTCGTACTGCCCCCGTTCAACGCCTCCGCCGCCAGCTTCGTGGGCTCGGCCTGCTGAATCCACGTGTCCTTCGCCGCCTCCGTGTTCGCCGGCACCTGCCCCGCCGACTCGTTGAACTTGGAGTTCTCCGCTGCGGACACCGCGAACTCGATGAACTTCCAGGCCGCCGCCTTGTTCTTGCTCGACTTGAACAGGCTCAGCCCGTCCACCGGGTTGGACACCTGCACCCGGGTGCCGTCGTCCATCGTGGGATTCGGGATGCCCCGGAACGTCTCCTTGCCCAGCGCCTTCAGATGGTCCTGGTACGACCCCAGGTTGTGGCTCAGCATGCCGATCGTGCCGCTGTCCCACTGGGCGACCATCTTCGTGAAGTCGTTGTTGACGTCGGCGGACGGGGTGTCCTTCTTGTAGAGCGCGACGTACTTCTCCAGGGCGGCCACGTTCTTGGGGTCGTTGACGGTGGTCTTGTCGCCGTTCCAGAACGAGGTGATGCCGGTCTGGCCGTACACCGCGTCGAGGGCCGGCGCGATGGCGCCCTCACCGCCACGGATGGTGAAGCCGAACGCGTTCTTGCCCTTGTTCGTGAGCTTGTCGGCGGCCTCGTAGAACTTCGACCAGGTGGTCGGCGCGTCCAGGGCGGCCTTCTTGAACAGGTCCGTCCGGTACCACAGCGTGCCGTTGTTGGCGGAGGTCGGCACCTGGTACAGCGTGTCCCCGCCGCCCGCCGCCTTGCTGACGTCGATGAGGTTCTGGCTGAGCTTTCCGTTCAGCGGGCTCTTGCCGAGCCGGCTGTCCAGCGGTTCCAGCACCCCCTGGACGGCGACCTCGGCGAGCATCGCGGTGCCCACCCCGCCGACGTCCGGCAGACCACCGCCCTGGACGGCGGTGTCGTACTTGGACTGGGCGCTCGCCGCCGGGATGCCGACGTACTCGACCTTGATGTCCGGGTACTTCTTCTCGAAGTCGGCGATGATCTGCTTCCAGATGTCGGTGCGCACACCGCCGTTGTTGTCCCAGAAGGTGATCGTGCCCTTGCCGGAGCCCTCGCCCCCCTTGTCCCCCGCGCCGCCGCTGCCGTCGTCGCCGCAGGCGGTGGCGGTCAGCGCGAGCACGGAGCCCAGGGCGACGGCCGTGGCGGCGCGCCTGCTTCTGCGGATGCTGCTCTTCATTGGTCGGCTCTCTTCTTCTGGATCCAGCGGAAGGGGTGGAGCTGTGGGGGTGTCAGTGACCGATCCGCGCCTGCGGACCGGAGAAGCGCTTGACCAGCGCGGGGACGGCGGCGGCCGGGTCGAGGTGGTGGGCGTGGAAGTCACGTGGCTCGAAGGCCGTGCCGTACTCGTCCGTCCGGCCTGTCGTGTTACCCGGCCTCGACCTTGGCAAGCGCTTGCCAGGGAAGTGCGTCATTGCGGCTCCCAACAGGCATACAGGGGACGGACTACAAGGGGCTGATCCGGAACTCCGTGAAGGTCGCCGCCCCGGCACGCCCCGATCCCTCGGGCGCGACGGCGAACAGGCCGAGCAGAGCGCCGACCCAGCGCCAGGGGGTGGCCGTGAAGACCGGTCCGGACAGGCGCAGGCCGTCTCCTACGTCGTACGAGAAGCGGCAGCGTGCCCCGGCCGCCACCTCGATCCGCAGCCGAGCCCGCCCCTCGGGCGCGACACACGGCACACCGGCCTCCCGCTCCCCCTCGGCGGCCTGGTCCGCGAACCGGTGCACGAGCCGGACCGTACCGTCGGCCCCGCGTTCAAGACCGATCCACCCGAAGGCGTCACCGAGCACCGCGAGCCCGGCCCGCGCCCCCGGCTCGGTGCCGTCCAGGCGCAGCCCGACCTCGACGGCGCAGGGCACGCCGGGCAGCCGCTGGGTGAGCACATGCGGCAGTCTGCGCAGGTCGTGGGCGTCGGCCGAGCGGACACAGGCCAGCCGCAGCCCGTCCCCGGAATGCTGGGTGGCCCAGCCGTCGCCCTGGTTGGCCGTCCACTGCCACTGGCGGCCGTACCGTCCGCCGGGGAAGTCGTCGGCCGTGGCGGGAGCGGCGGGCGGCTGCGGCGGGAGGTCCGGCCGGCGGTGTACGGCGACGGGGGCGCCGTCGTCACCTATGACCGGCCAGCCGTCCGTGCCCCAGCCCATCGGCTGGAGGTGCACGACCCTGCCGTAGGCGCCCCGCTGCTGGAAGTGCAGGAACCAGTCCTCGCCGGCCGGGCTGCGCACCCAGCCGCCCTGGTGCGGCCCGTTGACCTCGGTGTCCTTCTGTTCCAGGACGATCCGCTCCTCGTAGGGCCCGAAGAAGCCGCGCGAGCGGAAGGCGCCCTGCCAGCCGGTCTCCACTCCCCCGGCGGGCGCGAGGATCCAGAACCAGCCGTCGTGCTGGTAGAGCTTCGGGCCCTCCAGCGTGAACCAGCCGGGGATGCGGTCGCCGTCCACGATCACCTTGCCCTCGTCGAGCAGGGAGGTGCCGTCGGGGTGCATACGGTGCCCGGTGAGCCGGTTCTTGATGCCGGAGCGGGACTTGGCCCAGGCGTGGACCAGGTAGGCCTCGCCGGTCTCGTCGTCCCACAGCGGGCACGGGTCGATGAGACCCTTGCCCGGCTTGAGGAGGTGCGGCCGGGTCCAGGGGCCACGGATCCCGGGGGCGTTGATCTGGTAGATGCCCTGGTCGGGGTCGCCCCAGAAGATCCAGAAGCGTTCGTCGTGGTGCCGGATCGCCGGTGCCCAGACCCCGCAGTCGTGCCGCGGCGTCCCGAACTCCTCCTCCGGTTCGAGGCGTTCGAGGGCGTGGCCGACGAGGGTCCAGTTGACGAGGTCGCGCGAGTGCAGCAGCGGCAGGCCGGGCGCGCGGCCGAAGCTGGAGGCGGTGAGGTAGAAGTCGTCGCCGACCCGGACGACGTCCGGGTCGGACCAGTCGGCGTTCAGGACCGGGTTCTCGTACGTCTCGCCCGTCACTGGCTCACCGCCTTGCGGACCAGCGCGGCCGCGTCACCGCGATCCAGGCGTCCGTCGGCGACGACGGTGACGACCCGGCGTACGACGGTCTCGCCGGGCGGCACCGGCAGCCGATCCGCGTGCGCCAGGGAGGATCCCACCCCCGGATACTCGGTCGCGCGCACGAACCACGGGTCGCGCCGGGTCTCCTCGGTGGCCCCGGCGAAGACCAGCGTCCAGCCGGCACCGGCCAGCGCGACCCAGTCGGCGCGGGTGCCGTGCACCTCGGCCTCGCCCTCGCGGTCGGCGGTGAAGACGTCCGGTGCCGACTCCTCCCTGCGGGCCCGCCAGAAGAAGCCGCCGTAGGCCGCGCCGGGCCGCCCGTTGGTGGCCGGGCTGCCGATGGACAGCAGGCCCGGGGAGACGTTGGTGAGGGAGAAGGTGAAGTCCAACGCCCAGGCGGAGTCGGTGAGTTCGGTCGCGGCGACGGTACGGCGCTCGCGCAGCAACTCGGCTCCGGAGGCGACCCAGCGCAGCTCCGCCACGAAGCCGTCGGGGTCGCGCAGCTGGAAGGCGGTGTGCCGCTGGGCGCCGTGGTTGTCCAGCTCGGTCGGGCCCTGGCCCGGGACGAAGGTGCGCCCGCCCCAGAAGTTGTGCCCCTCGACGTCGGGGACGGCGACACCGACGCCGAGGTGGTGGGCGTGGTCCGCGGGGCTCAGCTCGGTGACCGCCGTGCCGGCCAGGGTGGTGACGGGGTGCAGATAGGGGCGCGGTGCGAGGCGGGCCGGCAGCTCGGGCCGGGTGACGTACCGGCAGACCGGGCGGCCTGCGACCCGCAGGACCGGGGTGTCGTGTTGCGTCATCATCACGTGCTCACCTCTTTCGGTAGGGCCCAGGAGGCGCCCAGCTCGGAGTAGAGGGCGAGGGTGTCGGCCGAGGCCGCGACCAGACCGTCGATGCCGGGCACGATCCGGCGCCGCTCGGTGGGCAGCCGGCGCCAGGCGGTCTCGGGCAGCGGCTCCGGGTCGGGGGCGGTCCTGATGGCCTCGACCACCTTCATGAAGGCACCGGTCTCGTCCGGGGGCACCAGCAGCGGCGCGCCGGCGGTCAGGTGCGCGACCAGGTTCTCCAGCAGGTCCGTGCGGCCGTACACGCTCTCCTCGGGACCATGGCCGGCCCGCTGGAGCAGCACCCGGTCCTGCTTGTACCAGAAGGTGATCCGGCCGCTGCCGCCGTGCACCACGACGTACGGCTCTTCCGGCTGCTCGGCGCACAGGGTCGCGGCGACCGTGACCGGGCCGTGTGCGGTGCTCACGCGGACGCAGGAGGTGTCGTCGGACTCGATGTCGTTGGCGCGCAGCAGCTCGGTCTCGATGACGGTGACGTCCTCGGAGCGGGTCGTGCCGAGGAGGGCGAGGCCGGTGGCGACCGCGTGCGCGAGGGGGTTGGTGAGGACCCCGTCGACCACGTCGACGCCGTTCAGGCGCCGCTTGCCCGCCCAGGGGGCCCGGCGGTAGTAGGCCTCGTCCCGGGCCCAGGCCCCGGCCCCGCCGGCCCCGACGACCTCGCCGATCGCGCCCCCGTCGATGAACCGCCGGATCGCGGGCAGGGCATGGGAGCCCAGGGACTGGAACCCGATCTGGCAGACCACTCCCGCCTCGGCGACCCCGTCGGCCATCCGCCGGTACGCCGAGTACGACGGCGCGGGCGGCTTCTCCAGCAGAATGTGCACGCCCCGTGCTGCGGCCTTCGACGCCAGGTCGGTGTGGGTGGGGATCGGCGTGCAGATGACGGCGATCTCCGCCCCGGTGGAGTCGAGGAGCGCCCCGAAGTCGGCGGACTGCTCGGGCGTGCCCAGACCGTCCGGGATCTCCTCCTCGCTCAGCGGGGTCAGTTCGCAGATCCCGGCCAGCCGGACGAGGCCGTTCCGCTGGAGGCGGCGGATGTTGTCGAGGTGCCAGCGGCCGTGGCCGCGCGCGCCCGCCAGAACGATGGGTACGGTCATGGGATCCTCCCTGCGCCCGCACCGCCCGCCACCTCTCGGTCGGCCACCGCGGCGCTGTCGATCTTTCCGTGCAGGGTAGGCGTCCAGCCGACGTCCGCCGTCAGGTCGCGCTCGCTGCCCGAGTTGTAGGCGTTGTGGAGGGCGAGCAGGTCGACCGGGTAGCCGTTGAAGAGGGTGCCGCTCTGGTGCAGGGCGGAGCCGTTCCAGCTCTTGACGAGGTCGGCGGCCTCCACGTGGCTCGGGGTGTGGAAGGCGTTGTTCTCGGCGTAGATCGCGGACTCGGTGGAGACGCCCAGGGAGTACCGGTACTCCGCCCCCTCGGGAACCACGTACCGGTTGTCGTACACGTGCACCTGCCCGAAGCGGACCCGCGGTGCGCGCTGGACGACGGACTCGAACTGGTTGTGGTGCAGGGTCACCCGCAGCCTGCCGCGGTCGCCGGTGGCCGAGTCGCTGTTGCCGATGAGCATCGCCTTGTCGTGGTCGGTGAACCGGGACCAGGAGACGGTGACCAGGTCGGAGCCGCCCGTGATGTCCATCAGGCCGTCGTGGCGCAGGTAGTTGCGGGCGAAATAGCTGGGCTCGGCGGCGTCGGGGTGGCCCTTGTCGGAGGCGGTGACGTGGTCGATCCAGACGTGGGTGGCGCCGGTCAGCGAGAGGGTGTCGTACGCCGTCTTCCAGTCGCCGAGGCCACCGGTGTTGGGCTGCCAGACGGGGAAGCAGTCGTAGGCGTCGCGGAGTTCGAGGTTGCGGACGATGACGTTGCCCGCGTCCTTGATCTGCAGGTCGCCGCCCTTGAGGACGGCCTTCGAGCCGAGGCCGACGATCGTGGTGTTCGAGCCGACGGGGAGGACGACCCGTTCGGCCTGCCGGGCCGCCGAGGCCTGGCGTGCCTCCTCCTGCGGGCCGCTGGGCCTGGCGGAGCCCCAGGTGCGGGGGTCGTAGGCGGCCAGGTATTTCTTCAGGCCGTACCCGTCAGCGGCGTGGTCGGCGCAGTCGAGGTGGTGCCCGGAGTCGTCGGTGTCTGCGTCGATGGTCCCGGCGACCTTGATGATCTTCGGGGTGTCGCTGCCGGCGTCGAGGGCGCGGACGAGTCCGGCGCGGTCGGTCACCGTGTGGACGTGTGCGTCGTCGGCCGCGGCGCCGCCGGTGGTGCCGCCTTCGGCCGCTGCCCAGCCGTCGTCCGGGGCGAGCACGTCCCGGCTGATGTCACGGGCGTCGTCGGCGTGCGCGGGTACGCACAGCACTCCCAACAGGGCTGCCGCAACCGCGGTCTGACGGAGCCTCACCCCTTCACCGCCCCCGCGCTGAAGCCGGTGATCAGCCACTTCTGGATGAAGGCGAACACGATCACGACCGGTACGGCGGCGATGATGCCGCCCGCGGCCAGGGCGCCCAGGTCGACGCTGTCCGCGCTCATCAGGGTGTTGAGGCCGACCGGGATGGTCTGCTTGCTCTGGTCGGAGAGGAACATCAGGGCGAACAGGAAGTGGTTCCAGGCGTGCACGAAGGCGAAGGAGCCGACGGCGATCAACCCGGGCCGCAGCAGCGGCAGGACGACGATCCGGAAGGCGGTCAGCCGGTTGCAGCCGTCCACCCAGGCCGCCTCCTCCAGGGAGTACGGCACGTTCCGGATGAACCCGCTGATCAGGATCATCGACAGCGGCAACTGGAAGACGGTCTCGGCGATGATGACGCTGCCCAGCGAGTTGATCATCGACAGCCTGGCGAAGATCTGGAACAGCGGGACCAGCAGCAGCGCGCCCGGCACGAACTGGGAGCAGAGCAGGGCCAGCATGAAGCCGCGCTTGACCTTGAAGTCGAAGCGGGCGAGCGCGTAGCCGCCGGCCAGGGCTACCACGGTGGTCAGGACGAGCGTGGCGATGCCGACGTAGACGCTGTTGGTGAAGTAGGTGCCGAAGCTGCGCTCGGTCCACACCTTCTGGAAGTGGTCGAAGGTCATCGGCCAGGGCACGAGCGAGGTGGAGCCGGCCGGGCGGAGCGCGAAGAGCATGATCCAGTAGAAGGGGATCAGGGTGAAGAGGAGGTAGATCCCCAGGGGGAGGTAGATCTGCCAGCGCGGGACCTCGTCCCAGGCGTGGCGCCGACCGCGCGGCCGGGCGGGCTCGGGCGCCGTGCGCTCGGGTGCGGGAGCGATCTCGGTGATCACTTGGTCTCACCTCCGAACTTGCTCAGCCGCAGATAGACGATCGAGCAGAAGAGAAGGATCACGAACGCCACCGTGGTCAGGGCGGAGGCGTAGCCGAAGTTGTGTGCGTCGACGCTGGTGTTGGCGATGTAGAGCGGCAGGGTGGTGGTCTCGCCCGCGGGTCCGCCACCGGTGAGGGTGTAGAGCAGGTCGACGTTGTTGAACTCCCACACCGCACGCAGCAGCGTGGACAGGACGATCGCGTCCTTCAGATGGGGCAGGGTGATGTGCCAGAACTGCTTGAGGCGGCTCGCCCCGTCGACCTCGGCGGCCTCGTACAGGTCCCGGGAGACGGACTGGAGGTCGGCGAGGATGAGGATCGCGAAGAAGGGGACGCCGCGCCACAGGTCGGCGACCACCGCGGCCGGGAACACGGTCGAGGTGTCCGACAGCCAGCTGGTGCCGTAGGAGCCGATGCCCGCGTCCGCGAGGTAACGGGTGATGCCCGTCTGGGAGTTGTAGAGCAGCACCCAGATCGCGGAGGTCAGCACGCCGGAGACGGCCCACGGGGAGAAGACGAGGGCGCGGCCGACCGCCCGGCCCACGAAGGTCTGGTTGACGATGAGCGCCAGCGCCAGGCCGAACAGCAGCTGCAGCCCGACCTCGACCACGACCCACTTGGCGCTGAAGGTCAGCGTGTCCCAGAACTGCGGGTCGTGGGTGAAGGCCTGGGTGAAGTTGTCGAAGCCCGCGAAACCGTTCCGCCACGGCTTGGTGGGGTTGTAGTTCTGCAGGCTGTAGTAGAAGACGCTGAGGACCGGGTAGGCGATGAAGCCCAGCATGAGCAGGGCCGCCGGGGCGATCAGCAGGTACGGCAGCCTGCGCGGGGTCGCGGAGGCACGGCGCCGCCGGGGTGGCGCGGGCGGTTTCGCCACGGCTGCGGCTTGGGCCATGACTGTTCTCCGTTCACAGTGGGGCGGGTAGAGCGGGTGCAGCGGGTACAGGAAGCGCTTGCTACATACACATGGGTGAAGCGCTTCGACAGTGGGTGTGCGGGGTTCAGCCGGCGTACGGGTCCGGCACCTTGCCCGGGCGGGCCAGGAACTCGAAGTCGCAGCCGGTGTCGGCCTGGGTGATCTGTTCGTTGTAGAGGGCGCCGTAGCCGCGCTCGTACCGGGCGGGCGGCGGTGTCCACTCCGCCCGCCTGCGCTCCAGCTCCTCGTCGTCCACGTGGAGATGGAGGGTGCGCGCCTCGACGTCCAGGGTGATCGAGTCGCCCGTGCGGACGAGGGCCAGCGGTCCCCCGATGTACGACTCGGGCGCGACGTGCAGCACGCACGCGCCGTAACTCGTGCCGCTCATCCGGGCGTCGGAGATCCGCACCATGTCCCGCACGCCCTGTTTCAGCAGGTGGTCGGGGATGGGCAGCATGCCGTACTCAGGCATGCCCGGGCCGCCCTTGGGTCCGGCGTTGCGCAGCACCAGCACGCTGTCGGCGGTGATGCCGAGCGACGGGTCGTTGATGGTGCGCTGCATCGTCTTGTAGTCGTCGAAGACGACCGCCGGACCGGTGTGCTTGAGCAGGTGCCGCTCGGCGGCGATGTGCTTGATGACGGCGCCGTCCGGGCAGAGGTTGCCGCGCAGGACGGCGACCCCGCCCTCGCTCGCGACCGGGTTGTCCCGGGGCCGGATGACGTCGTCGTTGTGGACCTGGGCGCCGTCCAGCTGCTCGCGCAGGGTGTCGTACGAGACCGTCGGCCGGTCCAGGTGCAGCAGGTCCGGCATCCGGGAGAGGAATCCGGGCAGGCCGCCGGCGAAGTGGAAGTCCTCCATGAGGTACGTCTGTCCGCCGGGCCGGACGTTGGCCAGCACCGGCACCGTGCGGGCGATGCGGTCGAAGTCGTCGAGGGTGAGCCGGACGCCGGCCCGTCCGGCCATGGCGATCAGGTGGATGACGGCGTTGGTGGAGCCGCCGAGGCCGAGGACGGTGGTGACGGCGTCCTCGAAGGCGTCCTGGGTGAGGATGTCGCTCAACTTCCGGCCCTTGTGGACCAGTTCGACGATACGGAGGCCTGCCTTGGCGGCCATCCGGTCGTGCCCGGAGTCGACGGCCGGGATGCTGGAGGCCCCCGGGACCGTCACGCCGAGCGCCTCCGCGGCGGCGGTCAGCGTGGACGCCGTACCCATGGTCATGCAGTGGCCGGGCGAGCGGGCCAGGCCGCTCTCCAGCTCGGTCATCTCGCAGTCGCCGACGAGGCCGGCCCGCTTGTCGTCCCAGTACTTCCACATGTCGGTGCCGGAGCCGAGGACCTCACCGCGCCAGTGGCCCGGGAGCATGGGCCCGGCCGGTACGAAGACGGCGGGCAGGTCCACGGATGCGGCGCCCATCAGCAGCGCCGGCGTGGACTTGTCACAGCCGCCCATCAGGACGGCACCGTCCACGGGGTACGACCGCAGCAGTTCCTCGGTCTCCATCGCGAGCAGGTTGCGGTAGAGCATCGGGGTCGGCTTCTGGAAGGTCTCGCTGAGGGTGGAGACCGGGAACTCCAGCGGGAATCCGCCCGCCTGCCACACCCCGCGCTTCACGGCCTGCGCCCGGTCCCGCAGGTGCACATGGCAGGGGTTGATGTCGGACCAGGTGTTGAGGATCGCGATGACCGGCTTGCCCAGGTGCTCCTCGGGCAGGTAGCCGAGCTGGCGGGTGCGGGCGCGGTGACTGAAGGACCTCAGTCCGTCGGTGCCGTACCACTGATGACTTCTCAGCTCCTCGGGGGACTTCATATCGACCACCCGGCGGCTATCGCGGCGACCTCGGCGCGCTCGTCCTCGGGCAGCTGCCTGCTCGGCGGGCGGACGTCCCGGCGGCACAGGCCGAGCGCGGCGAGGGCCTCCTTGACGACGGTGACGTTGTTGGCGGAGCCGTGGGCGGCGCGCAGTTCCTCGAAGCGGCGGATCTGCTCCCAGACCTTCATCGCGGCCGGGTAGTCGCCGGATCGAAGCGCTTCAATCATGTTCAGCGAAACGGCCGGGGCGACGTTCACGAGCCCGGAGGTGAAGCCGGTGGCGCCCGCGGAGAAGTACGAGGGGGCGTACGGTTCGGCGAGGCCCGCCACCCACACGAAGCGGTCCAGGCCCGCGTCCCGGGCGAAGGCGGCGAACCGTGCGGCGTCCGGGACGGCGTACTTGACGCCGATGACGTTGGGGCAGTGGTCGGCGAGTTCGGCGAGGCGGGCGCCGGGCAGCCGGTCGTTGCGGATGTAGGGGACCACGCCCAGTTCGGGCACGGACTCGGCGATGGCACGGTGGTAGTCGACCCAGCCGGCCGCTGAGACGTAGGGGTGGACGGGCTGGTGGACCATCACCATCTGCGCGTCGCGTGTGCGGGCGTGCCGGGCGGAGGCGATCGCGGTGGGCAGGTCGTGCCCGACGCCCACGAGAATCACGGCACGGTCGCCGGCCTCGTCGATGGTCAACTCGGTGACCAGGCGGCGCTCCTCGGGGGTGAGGGCGTAGAACTCGCCCGTGTTTCCGTTCGGGGTGAGGGTTCTGATCCCGCCGTCGAGCAGGCGACGCAGCAGGGCCCGGTGGGTGTCCTCGGCGACGGAGCCGTCCTCGGCGAAGGGGGTCACCGGGATGGCCACCACGTCGGCCAGGGCCGCCCGTTGGGCCTCGAACGTCACGCTGCTCATTCCTGACCTTCCTCTGGGCGGGGCTCGGGGAAAGCCCGCGCTACGAACGACGCGATGTGGGCGTGCAGGGCGCTCGCGGCGCCGTCCGCGGCGCCGTCCAGTGCGAGCCGCAGGATCTCGCGGTGTTCGGCGGCCTCCCGCTCCCAGGAGGGGTCGGTCGCCCAGGCCACGGCCGAGACGAGGGCGGCCTGGTCGCGGACCTCGTCCAGCATCCGGCCGAGCAGCGGGTTGCCGCACGGCAGGTAGAGGGCGCGGTGGAACTCCCGGTTGGCCAGGGAGCGTTCGGCGGTGTCGGTGGCGGCGTCGGCCCGCGCGAGCGCGTCGCGGGCGGCGTCGAGGGACGCGCTGCGCCGTACCGCGCGGCGCAGCGCCTCGGGCTCCAGCAGCAGCCGCACGTCGTAGACCTCGCGCGCCATGTCCGCGTCCACCATGCGCACCGTGACGCCCTTGTACTGGCTCATCACGACGAGACCGGTCCCGGCGAGGGTCTTCAGCGCCTCCCGCACGGGGGTTTTGGACACCCCGTACTGTGCGGCCAGCTCCGTCTCGACCAGGGCCTGGCCGGGCGTCAGCTGCCCCGTCAGGATGCGGTGTTTGATCGCGTCCAGCACGTATTGCGTGCGGGACGGGATCGGGGTGGGCACAGAGGTCATGCGGCCCTCTCGGATCTCACATATGGCGTCTCATATATGACGTACGAAGTACGACGCGTTGAAGGTAGGAGGGGGCCCGTGTTTCGTCAATGCTTCTGACAAAGGAAGGTTGGCGGCGTCTCAGACGGTGCGGGTGTCGCCCTCGACGGCGGTGTAGGTGGGCCGGCCGGAGACCGCGGCGGCTCGCTCGGTGGCCGCCTCACGGGTGAGCGCGGGGCCGACGTGGGTGACGAGCAGCTCCCGTACGCGCGCGTCCCGGGCGATACGGCCCGCGTCCTCGGGCGTCAGATGGACCTGCTGGGGGTGTTCGCCAATGCGATGCTCGTCGATGTCCGCCTCGCACAGGAACAGGTCGGCACGGGAGGCGAGTTCGATGAGCGCGGGGCAGGGTCCGCTGTCTCCCGAGTACGCCAGGACGCTGCCCTGGCACTCGGCGCGCAGCCCGTACGCCTCGGTGTCGTGGGCGACGGCGCGGGCGGTCAGGCGGAGGTTCCAGTGCCGGACGTCGTGGCCGTCGTACAGGTCCCGGAAGTCGAAGACGCCCTTCAGGAACGCGATGTCCGGGCGGCCGAAGAAGCCGGCCAGCCGGCGCGCGCAGTCCTGGGGCGCGTACACGGGGACCGGCGCGTGCGGGACCATGCCGCCGAAGGCGAAGGCGTAGGCGGCGGCGAGCAGGTCGGCGCTGTGGTCGGCGTGCAGATGCGAGATCCAGATCGCGGTGAGCCGGGCGGGGTCCGTGTGCCGCTGCAACGCGGCGAACGTACCGGGCCCCGCGTCCACCCACACCTCGGCGCCGCCGCCGGACACCAGGTAGCCGGAGCAGGGCCGGTCCGGGCCCGGGTGCGGCGAGGCGGTACCGAGGACGGTGAGGGTGAGCGGCATAGCAGGGAGGGTACGACGCCTCACGTCCTGCTCCGGTTCATTTCACCCAGTGGAAGCCGGGGTGGCGCAGCCGGGCGGCGAGGAACTCTGCGTCGCCGACATGGCATCCGGTCCCGTCGGCGTCCGCCTGCTTCAGCCCGAGCGTGCGGGCGTCGGCGATCCAGGAGTCTGCGTGTCCGTCGCCGACGGGCAGGACGGGATCGCAGAAGGTCTCCAGCCAGGGCTGGAGACCGGCCGCGGCATCCTGGACGCCGTGCCCGTCGTGGAACAGCCACAGTCCCACGACCGGCCGCGCCATGACGCCCCCGCCCCTCGTCCGGACCGGGGATGCCACTCAGATCTCCATCACGGCATCGCAGTCGGGGCAGACCACGGACGCGTACTCGGCGGGATACCACCGCGCCCCGGGGTGCTCGGACGGCCGCCACCGGGCCGACTCCATGGCGAAGGTGTCCTTGCCGCAGAGGGTCCGCGGTCCGGCGGCGTCGGGTCTGCCGGGCGCGGTGGGCACCGCGTGCACCCGGCGCGGGAGCCGTTCCGCGTCGGGCGAGGCGTCCGGGGAGGTGCGTGCGGCCGACGGCTGGTCGAGCTCGTACACGACGACGATCTCGCTCATGTCAGCCGCGTTCACCCATGGCCGACACCGGGGAGGGTGAGTTCCCGGCCGCGGTAGAAGCCCTCGCTCTCCGAGGCGACGTACGGCTCCATGGCAGCCCTCCGCTGCACCTCCGGCTCGGAGGCCCGCCATGCGTCGCACGCCTCCTGGGAGTCCCAGAACGACACGCCGGTGATCTCCTGCCCGTCCTCGGACCAGTACGCGAAGGCGCGGCGCAGGCCCTGCGGGGCGGGGGCGGGGCGCCATGCCCGCTCGAACTCCTCCAGGGTGCCCGGCTGAAGGCGGCGCGTCGTCACCCACACGTAGTGCTCCTGCATGGCGGCTTCCTCCGTTGTACGCGTTCGGCCCGCCCCCTCTCAGGTCACGGTAGGTCCGATGCGCCGCTTCCGCCGCCCGGCGCTCGCCGGTACGTCTACGGCCTCCACTGCGGATCGCGCCCGCTCAGGCCCACCGCCCGGTCCAGCAGCGGCGCCTCGGCCGGGACCCGGACGACCGGGCCGAAGGGGCCGTTGCCGCCGCCGGTCGCCGACAGGAGGAAGCCGTGGGCCGAGGTGACGGCCTCGGGGTCGGGGGCGTAGGGGTGGCCGGTGGCGCGGGCCAGGTCCCAGCCGTGGATCACCAGCTCGTCGGCGACGACCGCACCCGCGACCTGGCCGGGCAGGTCCACCCCGCCCGCGCGGGTCATACCGGTCCAGGCGGCCGGGTCGCGCCAGGCGTCGGCGAGTTCGTCCAGCGCCTTGGGCAGCTCCTCGCGCCAGCCGGGGCCGATGTCCGGGACGACGGTGTTCGGCGGGGTGTCGGTCGTCGCGCCCAGGTCCTTGCGGGCGGCGTCACGGAAGGCGACGGACAGTCCCAGCAGGTGACCCAGCAGATTGCGTACGGCCAGGTCAGGGCAGGGTGTGCGGGCCGACAGCTGGTCGTCGGTCACGGTCTCGGCGAGCCGCGCCAGGATCCGGGTCTGCGGGCCGAGGTCGAGGATCGAGGTGGTCATGCGTTGCTCCTTGGGGGTTGCGCTACCCGTACGGAGGGGTGACCGGACGGCTCGGCGAAACTCATCGGTGCCCTGCGGCCACGCAGCCACTCCCGTGGTGCCCGGCCGCCGTCGCGCGCGGATAGGGCAGGTGACCGATCCGTGTGCACCCCCCTTAGGCCCACGATGAGCAGGCATGACGACCTCCTGGACCGTGGCCCGTGTGCTGCGGGACCGCAATGCCGGGCTGTATCTCACGGGCTTGCTGGTGTCCGCCTTCGGCACGTCCTCGCTGTGGCTGGCGTCGGGCGTGTGGGTCAAGGACCTCACCGGTTCCAACGGCCTGGCCGCGCTGTGCATGCTCGCGATGTGGGCGCCCACCCTGGCCGGCCCGGCGCTCGGCACCCTCGCCGACCGCTTCCGCCGCAGGCCGCTGCTCATCACCGTGAACCTGGGCCTGGCAGCCCTCCTCCCCACCCTCTTCACCGTCGACGCGCCCGGCGGACTGTGGCTGCTGTTCGCCGTGCTGTTCCTGTACGGCGCCGCCGGCGTCGTCGGCGAGGCCGCCGAGTCGGCCCTGGTCGCCGCCGCCGTCGCCCCGGACCTCCTCGGCGACTTCAACGGACTGCGGATGACCGTCACGGAGGGCATGAAGCTCGTCGCCCCGCTGACCGGCGCGGGCCTCTACGCGGTCTACGGCGGACCGGCCGTCGCCTGCCTCGACGCGGTCACCTTCGTGCTTGCCGCCGGGCTGTGTGCCCTCCTGCGGGTGCGCGAGGAGCGGCCGGTCCGCTCCGGTGACGGCTGGTGGCGGGAGACGGCTGAGGGCGTCCGTCATCTGTGGGGGCACCCCGGGCTGCGGCCGCTGGTCGGAGCGGGCGGTACGACGATGCTGCTCGCCGCTCTGAGCGGCACGACGGTGTACGCCGTGGTGGACCGCCTCGGACACTCCCCCGCCTACGCGGGCGTGCTGTACGCCGCCCAGGGCGTCGGCTCGGTGGCGGTCGGACTGGTCTCCGGCCCTGCGCTGCGGCGCCTCGGCGGGCACCGGTTCGCGGCGGCCGGGGTCGCGCTGCTGGCGGCGGCGGTGGCCGCGCGGGCCGTGCCGTGGGATCCGGTGGCCCTGGTGTCCGGCGCGGCGATCGGTCTGGGCCTGCCCTGTGTGCTGATCGCCGCGCTCACCGCCGTACAGCGCGAGACCCCGGGGCCGCTGCTGGGCCGTGCGACCGCCACCGCGAACACGCTGATGTTCACGCCGAACGTGATCGGGCTGGCCGTCGGGGCCGGTCTGGTCGAACTGGCCGGCCCCGGCCTGCTGTTGCCCCTGTACGGCCTGGCACTGCTCGTGCCGGCCGGCGTGCTCGCGGCTCAGCGCGCGCCGAGCGCCTCGCGCACCGCCGCGAGATCCCCGTCCGATGCCAACCCGGCGTGATACAGCCGCAGTTCCGTCGCCCCCTCGGCACGCGCGCGTGCCGCGTCGGCCGCGAGTGTGCCGGGGCTGCCGCCCATCCCGGAGACCACCGTGAAGTTGGCGGCCAGGACCGTGTTTTCGCGCGCCTGCTCGGCGAAGGGCGACAGCAGGGTCGTACCGCCCGTGCACGGCACGACCACGCCGTCCGCGACGGAGAGGATGTGCGCGGGGTCGACGCCGGCATTGGCGCCGCAGTGGTACGGCACCGGGTCCGCGTGGAGCAGGACCTGGAAGCCGTCGGGTGCGGCGGCTCGTACGGCGGTGACGGCCTGCTCCTGGAGGGTGCGGGCGGTGGCGCTGCGCCACGCGCGCGTGGCGGCCGCGGTGTCCTGGCCGAGGAGCTTCTCGACCGTCGGCCAGCCCCCGTCGTCGGCGGCGCCTCGCCACAGCGGTTCGAGAGCGTCCCGTACGGCGGCCGCCAGCCCGTCCGCGTCGAGGCCCTGTTCGCCGTGTCCGGTGCGGCAGGCCGGGCAGAAGCAGAGGGACATCAGGTACTGCCCGGCGTCCCCGAGGCCGACGCCGGAAGTCTTGTCGTGGGCGTGCAGGTGCTGGAGGCCGTACCAGCCGAGGGACTCCAGTTCGGTGCCGCGCGCACCGGGGCGTACGGCGGCCTCGGCGGCCAGGTCGACCAGGTACGCGCGTGTGGCGGACTGGGCGATGCAGGGGGCCCACGGGTAGCGGTCGCCGTAGGCGTTGACGACCGAGGTGTCCGGATGTTCCGCGCCCAGGCGGGAGTTGTGCGCGAGGACGACCCAGGTGTGCACCTCCAGGCCGGCCGCCGCGAGCGCCTCGGCGGCCTCGCCGTAGGCGTCTGCGGGCGCCCAGCGCCCGGCGGGGTACGGCCGCAGGCCGCGGCCCGCCCAGCGGTTGCCGACGGGGTACAGGGCGGCCGCGTACTCGGCGGTGACGATGCGGTGACGCGGGTGGCGGGGGGTCAGGGCGCGGGTGGAGTGGTAGGCGGACGCGAGGGTCGCCTGCCGCACGCCGAGTGCGGCGATGCGGGCGGGCGCCTCGGGGTCCCCGTTGACGTCCCAGGGATAGACGAACGCCGACGCCTTCACGCGCCCTCCTCCAGCAGCGCGTAGCCACGCTCGATCAGCTGGGCGAGCTGCTTGACATGGTCCTCCCCCGGCTCGTGCAACGGCGGCCGGACCTCGCCCACGTCCAGCCCGCGCAGGCGTACGCCCGCCTTGACGAGCGAGACGGCGTAGCCGCGGCCCTGGGCGCGCAGCTCCACGAAGGGGCGGTAGAAGCCGTCCAGGAGGCGCCGCACGGTGTCCTGGTCACCCGCTTCCAGGGCCCGGTGGAAGGCGAGGGCCGGCTCGGGGGCGAAGCAGAAGACGGCGGAGGAGTAGAAGGTGATGCCGAGGGCGCGGTAGGCGAGCTGGGTCTGCTCGGCGGTGGGCAGGCCGTTGAAGTACAGGAAGTCACCGTGAACCTCGGTACGGACGGCGCTGATGATCCGCTGCATGAGGTCCAGGTCACCGAGGCCGTCCTTGAGGCCGATGACGCCCTCGGTGCGGGCGAGTTCGACCACCGTCCGCGGGGTGAAGACGGCGTTGTCGCGCTGGTAGACGATCACCGGCAGGGCGGTGGCCGCCGCGACCTCCCGGTAGTGCCGCAGCAGGCCCTCCTGACCGGCGAGCACGAGGTACGGCGGCATGGCGAGGAGCCCGTCGGCGCCCGCGGCCTCGGCGAGACGCGCGTAGCGGACGGCGAGCGCGGTGCCGTAGCCGGCGCCCGCGATCACCGGGACCCGCCCCTCGGCCGCTTCGACGGCCGCCCGGACGCAGGCCTCGAACTCCTCCGGCAGCAGCGCGTGGAACTCCCCGGTCCCGCAGCAGGCGAACACGGCGGCGGCACCGGCCGCGACGCCCCTGCCCACATGGGTGCGGTAGACGTCGAGGTCGACGGAGCCGTCGGGGCCGTAGGCCGTGACCGGGAAGAACAGCGGCCCGCTGGGGTCACGGAGCCGGGCGGCGAGAGGGGCTGGCGTCACGGGCGCTCCCTGTCGGTGCATGTTTCTGATCGGCGTCTATATCCCTGAACAACCTCACGCTACGGGCCCGTCTCGGGACGGGTCAAGCGGGCAAACCCGCGACACGGCAACGGTTTTCCCCACTCCACGGCACACTTGACTAGGCCCGTCACAGCTCCCTAGCGTGTCCATGCATGTGAATTCTGTCCATGCATGCGGCCACCGTTGTCAAGGAGATCGAGGATGCCCGCACCCCGCACCGTTCTGCTCACCGGCGCCGCCGGCGGGCTCGGCACCCTGATGCGGTCCCTGCTGCCGGAGTACGGCTACACGCTGCGCCCGTTCGACGTGCGCCCCGTCGCGGACGCGCCGGACGCCGTCACCGCCGACCTCGGCGACAAGGAGGCCCTGCGCGAGGCCGTGCGGGGCGTGGACGCGATCCTGCATCTCGCGGGCATCTCCCTGGAAGCGCCCTTCGAGAAGATCCTGAAGTCCAACATCGAGGGCACCTACAACCTGTACGAGGCCGCCCGCCTCGAAGGCGTGCCGCGGATCGTCTCCGCCTCCTCCAACCACGCCGTCGGCTACACCCCGGCCCCGCGCGAGGGGGATCCGCTGATCCCCATCGACACCCCGCACCGCCCGGACACCTTCTACGGCCTGTCCAAGTCCTTCGGCGAGGACCTCGCCCAGCTCTACTGGGACAAGCACGGCCTGGAGACCGTCTCCGTGCGCATCGGCTCCTGCTTCCCGGAGCCGACGAGCGTGCGCATGCTCTCGGTGTGGATGAGCCCGGCCGACGGCGCCCGCCTCTTCCACGCCGGCCTGACCGCCGAGGAGGTCGGCCACACGGTCGTCTACGGCTCGTCGGCCAACACCCGCCTGTGGTGGGACCTCACCACCGCGCGAGCGCTCGGCTACGCGCCGCAGGACGACTCCGAGCCCTACGCCGAGAAGCTGATCGCCGAGCAGGGCGAGCCGGACCCGCAGAACCCGGCTCACAGCCACCTCGGCGGACATTTCGTGAACGACCCGCCGATCTGGCCGTACTGACACCCCCGGCGGCTCCCCGGGGCCGAAAACGAGCGTTCGCGGCGGCGGGCGGGCACCGAACGGGCCCGCCCGCCGCCGTGTTCGGGCATCCGGGCCGCCCGCTCCCACCCGGCGCCCGGCAGCCGTGCAGCTCCGAGGCGGGCACACCGCTTCGCAAACGGGCACACACGGGCAGTATCGGGCCCGCAACAGACCTGGTCAGCCTCGCAGACCCGCTGTAGAACTTCCCCCATGGCCCGAACGGGCAGTTCCACAGGGAAGCGGGTGATGGCATGAGCACCAGGACGGCGGAAGAACGCCAGCGCGAGATCGTACTGGCCGCGCGCGCCACCGGCTCGGTCGACGTCACCGCACTCGCCGCCGCGCTGGGCGTGGCCAAGGAGACCATCCGGCGCGATCTGCGCGCCCTGGAGGACCACGGGCTGGTCCGCCGTACCCACGGCGGCGCCTGCCCGGTCGAGAGCGCCGGTTTCGAGACGACGCTCGCCTTCCGCGCCACCAGCCACGTCCCCGAGAAGCGCCGGATCGCGAGCGCCGCGGCCGAGCTGCTGGGGGACGCGGAGACGGTCTTCGTCGACGAGGGCTTCACCCCGCAGCTCATCGCCGAAGCCCTGCCGACGGACCGGCCGCTGACCGTGGTCACCGCGTCCCTGCCCGTCGCGGGCGCCCTCGCCGAGGCCGAGAACATGTCGGTCCTGCTGCTCGGCGGGCGGGTCCGGGCCGGCACGCTGGCGACCGTCGACCACTGGACGACGAAGATGCTGTCCGGTTTCGTGGTCGACCTCGCCTACATAGGCGCCAACGGCATCTCCCGCGAACACGGCCTGACCACCCCCGACCCCGCGGTCAGCGAGGTCAAGGCCCAGGCCATCCGTGCCGCGCGGAGGACGGTCTTCGCGGGCGTGCACACCAAGTTCGGAGCGGTCAGCTTCTGCCGGTTCGCCGAGGTCGGCGAACTGGAGGCGATCGTGACGAGCACGCCACTCCCGGCGGCCGAGGCCCACCGCTACTCCCTGCTGGGCCCGCAGGTCATCCGGGTCTGAAAAACAAACGCACCCACCTACAGGGCTCGTCCCTACCAATTTGCGCCCCTTATATCCCGATAGATCCAGGAGCGATCCATGCGAACCCAGAGCCGACGGAGGCCGCGAGCCACGCTCGCCATGGCCGCCGCAGGGACGCTGCTCGCCCCGCTGCTCTCCGGCTGCTGGGTCGGTGCCGGCGGGTCCGGTTCAGGCGGCGACTCTCTCAACGTCCTGATGGTCAACAACCCTCAGATGGCCGAGCTGCAGAAGCTGACCGCCGCGCACTTCACGAAGGAGACCGGCATCAAGGTCAACTTCACCGTCCTGCCCGAGAACGACGTCCGCGACAAGATCAGCCAGGACTTCGCCAACCAGGCCGGCCAGTACGACGTGGCCACCCTGTCCAACTACGAGATTCCGATCTACGCCCGCAACGGCTGGCTGCACGACATGGACGCGTACGTCGCCAAGGACCCGACGTACGACGAGCAGGACGTGCTGAAGCCGATGCGCCAGTCCCTCACCGGCGACGACGGCAAGCTCTACGGGCAGCCCTTCTACGGCGAGTCGTCCTTCCTCATGTACCGCAAGGACGTGTTCGCGGCGAAGGGCCTGACCATGCCGGCCCGTCCGACCTGGCAGCAGGTCGCCGACCTGGCCGCCGAGGCGGACGGCGCACAGCCCGGCATGAAGGGCGTCTGCCTGCGCGGGCTGCCCGGCTGGGGCGAGCTGATGGCACCGCTCACCACCGTCGTGAACACCTTCGGCGGCACCTGGTTCGACAAGGACTGGAAGGCACGCCTGGACTCCCCCGAGTTCGAGAAGGCGACAAAGTTCTATGTCGATCTTGTCCGCAATCACGGAGAAGCGGGCGCGGCCCAGTCCGGCTTCGCCGAGTGCCTCAACGACATGACCCAGGGCAAGGTCGCCATGTGGTACGACGCCACGTCCGCGGCCGGTCTGCTGGAGGCGGCCGACTCGCCGGTCAAGGGCAAGCTCGGCTACGCCCCCGCCCCCGTCGAGCGGACGGACTCCTCCGGCTGGCTCTACACCTGGGCCTGGGGCATCCAGAAGGCCTCCCGCAACCCCGACAAGGCCTGGAAGTTCGTCTCCTGGGCGTCCGGCAAGGGCTACGAGCAACTGGTCGGCGAGACCAGCGGCTGGCCGAACGTCCCGGCGGGCAAGCGGGCGTCGACGTACACGAACGCCGACTACCGCACCTCGGCCGCCGCCTTCCAGGAGATGACCAAGGAGGCCATCGAGAGCGCCCGCCCGAACGACCCCGGCGTGCAGCCGCGCCCCGCGCCCGGCATCCAGTTCGTCGGCATCCCCGAGTTCACCGACCTCGGCACCAAGGTCTCACAGGAGATCAGCGCGGCCATCGCCGGACGCCAGTCCGTCGACTCGGCCCTCAAGAAGTCCCAGCAGCTCGCCGAGAAGATCTCCAAGGAGTACGAGGGACGATGACAGCGAAGACGACGACCTCCCTGGCGACCACCCCCGTACGGGCGGTGAGACAACCCTCGGCCCGACTGCGCGCCTGGGCCACCCGGGCCCCGCTCCTGCCGGCCCTGGTCTTCATGATCGTGGTGACCCAGCTGCCGTTCGTGGCCACGCTGGTGATCTCCTTCTTCGACTGGAACGCCCTCTACCCCAAGGCCCGCCGCTTCACCGGCGTCGACAACTACCACCAGGTGCTGACCGACGCGGACCTGCGCCACTCGGTGTGGACGACCGTGCTGCTCACGGTGGCGGTGGTGCTGGCCAGCCTGGTCCTCGGCCTGGCGCTGGCCCTGCTGCTGGACCGCAGGTTCCGCGGCCGGGGTGTCGTACGCACCCTGCTCATCGCCCCGTTCCTGGTGGTGCCCGTGGCCGCGGCCCTGCTCTGGAAGCATGTGCTCTACAACCCCGAATACGGCCTGCTCAATGGGTTGTTGCACTATGTGGGCGGCCCACAGCCCGACTGGATCTCCCGTACCCCGCTGCTAGCGGTCGAGGCCTCGCTGGTGTGGCAGTGGACGCCGTTCATGATGCTGATCCTGCTGGCCGGGCTGCAGGGCCGGGACCAGCAGCAGATCGAGGCCGCGCGGGTGGACGGCGCGAGCGACTGGCAGATCTTCCGCCACCTCACCCTGCCCCACCTGCGCCGCTATCTCGAACTCGGCGCCCTGCTGGGCTCGATCTACATCGTGCAGAACTTCGACGCGGTGTTCACGATCACCTCGGGCGGCCTCGGCACCGCCAACCTGCCCTACACCGTGTACCAGAGCTTCTACCAGGCCCACGAGAACGGCCTCGCCTCGGCCGCGGGCGTCCTGGTGGTCATCGGCTCGATCATCATCACGACCTTCGCCCTGCGCGTGGTGTCGTCCCTGTTCCGCGAGGAGGTGTCCCGCGCATGAGCGCAACCGTCGTCAAGCGCAGGGTACGCAGAGGATTCGGACTGGGCCTGGTGGCCTGGCTGGCCGGCATCGTCTTCTTCCTGCCCATCGCCTGGATGGCCCTGACGTCCTTCCACTCCGAGGCGGACGCGGCGACCAACCCGCCCTCCTTCACCGCCTCCCTCACCCTGGACGGCTACCGCGAGTTCTTCGGCACGGGCGGCGGGGCGAGCCCCTGGCCTGCGCTGATCAACTCCACGGTGGCGTCGCTGGTCTCGACGCTCTGCGTGCTGCTGCTCGCCCTCCCGGCGGCGTACGCACTCTCGATCCGGCCGGTGAAGAAGTGGACGGACGTCCTGTTCTTCTTCCTGTCCACGAAGATGCTGCCGGCCGTGGCGGGCCTGCTGCCCGTCTACCTGTTCGCCAAGAACGCCGGAATGCTCGACAACATCTGGCTGCTGGTCATCCTCTACACCTCGATGAACCTGCCGATCGCCGTGTGGATGATGCAGTCCTTCCTCGCCGAGGTACCGGTCGCCATCATCGAGGCGGCGCGGGTGGACGGGGCCCGCCTGCCGGTGATCCTCGCCCGCGTGGTGGCCCCGATCTCCCTGCCCGGCATCGCGGCGACGGCCCTGATCTGCTTCATCTTCAGCTGGAACGAGCTGCTCTTCGCCCGGGTCCTCACGGGCGTGGTCGCCGAGACCGCCCCCGTCTTCCTGACCGGCTTCATCACCAGCCAGGGCCTGTTCCTGGCCAAGGTGTGCGCCGCGTCGCTCGTCATCTCCCTGCCGGTGCTCGCCGCGGGGTTCGCCGCCCAGGACAAGCTGGTCCAGGGCCTGTCGTTGGGAGCCGTGAAATGAAGGCCGCCGTCATCGAGTCCGTGGGCCGCGCCGTCGTCACCGAGGTCCCGGACCCGACGCCAGGGCCCCGCGAGGTCGTCGTCGAGGTCGCCGCCTGCGGCCTGTGCGGCACGGACCTGCACATCCTCCAGGGCGAGTTCGCACCCAAGCTGCCGCTCGTACCCGGACACGAGTTCGCGGGCACGGTGGTCGGGATCGGCACCCGGGTCACGGAGGTCGCGGTCGGCGACCGGGTGGCCGTGGACCCCTCCCTGTACTGCCACGAGTGCCGCTACTGCCGTACCGGCCACAACAACCTGTGCGAGCGCTGGGCCGCGATCGGCGTGACCACGGCCGGCGGAGCAGCCCAGTACGCGGTGGCCCCCGTGGCGAACTGCGTGAAGCTGCCCGAGCACGTGCGCACCGAGGACGCGGCCCTGGTGGAACCCCTGTCCTGCGCGGTACGCGGCTACGACGTCCTCCGGGCCCGGCTCGGCGCGCACGTCCTGATCTACGGCTCCGGGACCATGGGCCTGATGATGCTGGAGCTGGCCAAGCGCACCGGCGCGGCCAGCGTGGACGTGGTGGACGTCAACCCGGCCCGCCTGGAGACGGCCCGCCGGCTCGGCGTCTCCGGCTCGGCCGGCAGCCCGGACGAACTGGACCGCCCGCAGGGCTGGGACCTGGTCGTCGACGCGACGGGCAACGCGGCGGCGATCCAGGACGGCCTGAACCGGGTGACGAAGGCCGGTACGTTCCTGCAGTTCGGGGTGGCCGACTACGCGACCCGCGTGACGATCGACCCGTACCGCATCTACAACCAGGAGATCACCATCACCGGCTCCATGGCGGTGCTGCACAGTTTCGAACGGGCCGCCGAGCTGTTCGCGAACGGGGTGCTGGACCCGGAGGTGTTCATCAGCGACCGGGTCCCGCTGGCGCGGTACCCCGAGGCGCTGGAGCAGTTCGCGGCAGGGGTGGGACGGAAGATCGTGGTGGTGCCCTGAGCCGATCGAGGGGGCCGCTCGTCGGTAAGGGAACGGTAAAGCGGTGTTGTTCGTTCACCCGGCATGACAGCTATGACCCCAGGCTCGAACATCCCTCTGTCGGCCGCCCGCGTGACGGTGGACGTCTCCGCACCGGTGCGGCTCGACGTGTCGGGCCTGCTGCTCACCGCCGACGGCAAGGTTCGCTCCGACGACGACTTCATCTTCTACAACCAGCCCGCAGGTCCGGGCGTGACGTACACGTCCGGCGGCGGTGCGGCACCCGACGCGATCACGGTCGACACCGCCGCCGTGCCGTCCGACATCGAGAAGATCGTGGTCACGGCCAGCCCGGACGCGGCCGGCCAGACGTTCCAGGGCATCGAGCCGACGGCCACGATCCGGGACGCGGACGGCGGCTCGGCCCTGGCCACGTTCACTCCGCCGCAGCTCGGCACGGAGACGGCGCTGGTGATCGTGGAGATCTACCGGCGCAACGGCCAGTGGAAGGCCCGCGCCGTCGGCCAGGGGTACGCCGACGGACTGGCGGGCATCGCAACGGACTTCGGCGTGACGGTGGAGGAGCCCGCCGCCGCACCGGCGGCCCCGCAGCAGCCGGCCGCACCGCCGGCACCCGCCGCCCAGGCACCGGTCACCCCGGCCGCACCACCCGCCCCGGCCGCTCCGCCGGCTCCCGCGCCCGGCACCGGGAAGATCAACCTGGACAAGGGCCGGGTCAGCCTCCAGAAGAACCAGACCGTGTCCCTGGTCAAGGGCGGCCGCCCGCTGCTCTCCTTGGTGCAGATGGGCCTGGGCTGGGAGCCCGCGTTCCGCGGCAAGGACATCGACCTGGACGCGTCGGTCATCGCCTACGGCCCCCAGCGCAACGCCATCGACAGCTGCTACTTCGGCAAGCTGAAGATCCTGAACGGCGCGATCAAGCACTCCGGCGACAACCTCACCGGCGAGGGCGGGGGCGACGACGAGGTGATCACCGTCGACCTCGGGCGTCTCCCGCAGGAGGTCACCGGTCTGGTCTTCACGGTCAACTCCTTCTCCGGCCAGAAGTTCACCGAGGTCGCCAAGGCCTACTGCCGCCTGGTGGACGCGGGCAGCGGCGAGGAACTGGTCCGCTTCGACCTCACCCAGGCAGAGCCCCAGACCGGCGTGATGATGGCCAAGCTCATCCGGCAGTTCTCCGGCGAGTGGGAGATGACGGCGATGGGTGATTTCGTGAAGGCGCGGACGGTGAAGAACATGGTGGACCCGGGAGCACGGGCTCTGTAAGCGGTCGTACGACAGCCACCGGCGCCCCCTCGGTCAGGGGGCGCCCGGCGCTCGGGCCTCCCCGCCCGGCCGCAGTCCCTCCGTCAGCAGTGACAGATAGCGGCGTATCTCCTTGCCCTGCCCGTTCGCCAGCTCCGACGCCAACGCCACGCCATGCGCCAGGCGCAGGACCTCGATCGGCTCGACGTCCTTGCGCAGGCTGCCTTCCCGCTGTGCCGCCTCCGCCAGCCGACGCGCCGCGTCCTGCAGAGAGGTGCCGCAGTCCGTGGCCGCGACGGAGCTTCCGTCGGTGACGGCCGAGCCCAACAGCGCCTTCATGCCGCGCACCTGGATCGTCCCGACGCAGACCTCGTAGAGCCACTCCACCAGCGCCTCGCCCGGCGGCAGTTCCGCGGTGAGCTCGTCGGCCCGGTCCGCCATGGCCTTGATCCGGTCCACGTAGGCGGCCTCCAGCAGATCCTGCCGGGTCGGGAAGTGCCGGTAGAGGGTGCCGGAGCCGACGCCGGCGCGCTTGGCGATGTCGTCCAGCGACGCGTGCTCCCCATGCTCGGCGAAGGCCTCGGCCGCCACCTTCAGCAACCGCTCATAGTTGCGCCGAGCATCCGCACGCATGGGTCTGACCTGCGCCATCCAGATACTCCTTGCAGACCGGGGAACCTCTCCGCAGCTTAGCGAGCACCGTTCAGCGACAGTTCCCGCTCAGCTCCGCGGTCAGTGCCACTCCGGTGGCTCGTACCCGCCGGTGACCGGGTCCGGTCCGAGGCGGCGTACCGCCCCGGTGCCCAGGCCGATCGTGGCGCGCGTCCGCATGGGGCCGTCACCGCGGCGGGAAAGGAGTGCGATCTCGGCCACGCGCGCGTGCAGCACGTCGAGCCGGGCGGCGCACTCGGCCTCGAGAGCGCGCGGGACGCGGGTGCGCCCGAGCGAGAGGTGCGGAGTGAAGCACGGGAAACGGTCCGTGCAGTACGGGAAGGGTTCCGCCAGCGCGCACCGCAGCTCCGTCCAGGGCGCGGCACCGGCCGCCGCGGGGTCGAGCCACACGGTGGTGCAGGACCGATGGCGGAAGGTGCGGATCCCGGCGAGCCGGATGCCGAAGGGCTCGCACCCCGCGGCCGCGGCGGCCAGCAGCGGGAGCGCCGCCGGGAAGTCCTCCTCCGGTACGAAGCCGAAGACCAGGTTCACGTGGGGCGGCCAGCGGCGGATCTGCGGGTCGTACTGGGCGCGGATGCGCTGGATGGCGGGCCACAGTCCGGCCGGGGGCAGCCACGCCACGGCGGTCCGGGGCGTGGGGGCCGACTGGAGGCGGCCGGGCGCCGCAGCCGGGCCAGGGGCCTCGGCCGGGCCTTGCGTCGGGGAGCGGGGCACACCGCCATCATGGCCCCGCCCGCCGACGGCCGCCGCCCGTGGACTCCCGCGGGTGGCTCACGGCCTCGGGACGCCCACAGCGGCGATGCGGACGTGGGTCATACGCCCCGTGGCGGCCCGTGCCTCAGCGATCCCCGCCATGTGATCCGACCCCTCATGCAACCGAAGTGCCCGCCGCGACCCAAACGCGGGAGAAACGTTCAACCACACCCCCGTGCTTGTGACCGTGCCTCCACGCGTGGTGCCTGTGACCGTGCTTCCACGCACGTTGCTTGTGACCGTGCTTGGACACCTGGTGCTTGTGGCTGTGCTTCGACGCCTGGTGCTTGTGGCTGTGGTTCTTCGACGCCTGCTGCTTGTGCTCGTGCTTTGCCGGCTGCTGCTTGTGCTCGTGCTTCTTCGAAGCCTGCCCCTTGTGATCCTGCTTCTTCGACGCCGGATACTTGTGATCCTGCTTTGCCGGCTTCTGCTTGTGATCCTGCTTCTTCGACGCCGGATACTTGTGATCCTGCTTCGACGGCTTCTGCTTGTGATCCTGCTTCTTCGACGCCGGATACTTGTGATCGT